>CAYSVQ010000195.1:0-4485 GCA_964434565.1 uncultured Flavobacteriaceae bacterium
TGTGTGGATGCCTGGTTTACCCTGCACCAACGCTTTGGCAAACTGCCCATGCCCGAATTGCTGCAACCCACGATTGCCTATGCCGGGGAAGGAGTGCCCGTTACCCAGGAAACCGCCGATAATTTCACTATGGAACAGGAACATCTTTCCGCTTTCGTAAAGGAATCCTTTAAAAAGGTGTTTATGCCAAGCGGCAGGTTTCCGGAAAAGGGCGAAATTTTTCGCAACCCTGATCTTGCCAATACGCTCAGGATACTAAGTGAGCAAGGCCGCGATGGCTATTATAAAGGTGAAATAGCCGCTAAAATTGAATCCCATATGAAAAAACATGGTGGCTCCCTCCGGGCATCCGACCTGGCCAAACACCGTTCGGAATGGGTAGAACCCATCTCGGTAAATTACCGTGGCTACGATGTTTGGGAATTACCTCCGAACGGACAGGGCATGGGGGCCCTATCCTGGAGAATTTTGATATCGGGGGTATGGGCTTTGGCTCCGCGGAACACCTGCATCATTTCCTGGAAGCCAAAAAACTGGCCTATGAAGATATGGCAGCCTATTACGGGGATCAGGAATCAGGGGAGATTCCCATAGAAAGCCTGCTTTCGGAAACCTATGCCCGTGAGCGCAGCGGCCTGATTGATCCGGATAAGGCAGGCATATACCATCCCGGCCTCCATGGAGGCGACCATACCGTGTACCTTACCGTGGCCGATGACAGCGGGATGATGGTTTCCCTTATCCAGAGCAACGCTTGGATCTTTGGTTCGGGGGAAGTGCCGGACGGCCTTGGTTTTCCCCTCCAAAACCGCGGCTCAGGATTTATTTTGAAGGTAGGCCATATTAACGATTATGCCCCGGGGAAACGGCCTTTCCATACTATTATCCCCGCATTTATCACCAAAGATGGCGAACCATACATGAGTTTCGGGCTTATGGGCGGAGATATGCAGACACAGGGGCACGTACAGGCGGTTATGAACCTTGTTGATTTTGGGATGAACCTGCAGGAAACCGGAGACGCGCCAAGGGTATACCACAGGGGTACCATCAGCTCAAGGGGCCACCTGGATACTGTCGGGGATACCTATATGGAATCCGGCTTCGATTATGAGACCCAGAGTAAGCTCATGGACAAAGGCCATAACATCCGGATGAGCAAAGGCATTTTTGGCGGGTACCAGGCCATCATGAAAAAAGACGGGGTGTACTATGGGGCCTCCGAATCGAGAAAAGACGGGCAGGCCGCCGGGTACTGACATGTGCCCCGGACTATCAAACTCCCAAACCGGGTAATCCGGCGCTCCTGATAACAACTGCCTTTCTTTCCTTTAAACAGCATTCCAGAATTATCTTTACAAACCAAGCAGCTGCCTTAATAATAATTTTCTTACCTTAGTAATGCATAAACCTCTTAAAACCAACAAGATGAAAAGATCAATTTTAATTTTTGCAAGCCTGCTGACAGGCCTGCTGAGCATGAACGCCCAGGGAGATTTCAGGGCGGGGGCACATCTCGGAATCCCCGTAGGGGACGCTTCAGATTTTACATCGTTTACCATCGGTGGCGATGTTTCTTACCTTTGGCCCGTGGCCGACAACTTTTCTGCAGGGCTCAGCGCCGGGGTGAGTACGTATCCCGGGAAAGACGATTTCGATAATTTTTCCTTTATCCCACTGGCCGCTTCGGGAAGGGTTGACTTTTCCGAAATGTGGTTCGGCGGGCTCGACCTGGGGTACGCAATCGGGATTTCAGATGCAGGGGGCGATGGCGGCTTCTTTTACCAGCCAAAAATCGGGTATACCAACGGCGAATTCGATTTCTTTGCGTACTATCAGGGGATCAGCATAAGCGACAGTGATTTTAATATTAACTCTGTAGGCCTGGGTGCCGCTTTTAAATTGTAGGTAGCCAATTGCGAAATTTTAAAGGGCTGTTTCTTACATCAGGAAACAGCCCTTATATTTATCAAGCGATTTAACGGCAAGCGCCGGTTTGCCATGCTGGAGGCTGCTGACTTCCTTCGCCTTGACGGTGCTCCTGCTGCCCTCCCCTGGGTACCTACCGGAAAAATAAGTTTAGCATCCACCAGGACACGGATTTGGAAACAGACCCCATGAAAACCATTAGGTCCAATGGGCAAAATAGAATAATAACACCATTGAGAACCGGAAAGCTTCGTACAGTTTTTTACTTGCTTCGGACAGTAAATCAATCAGTTAGTCCTTGTCGGTTTGCTTAAATCCCTCGATTGGTATTTCTTTATCATAGCTGACCTGGCCTGAAAATTTCTTTATACTGGCCCTCCATGGTCTTTTTTGGGATGTAGCTTCATCTTCCGAATACTGCCATGTATTTGTTCCCATTTACAATTTCAACCTACATAACAACCTAAAAAATTAATCATGAGAAGAACTTGGATTATTTTATTGGCAATGATCCTGAGCCTGCAATTTGTTAGGTCCCAGGGCATTATCACTCACGAATACCGGAATGTAGCGCCGGCAGATATGGAGGAGTACATTAAGAGGGAAACAACCTACTGGAAGGTGTTTGCCGAAAATGAGGTAAAGAAAGGGAACCTCATCTTCTGGGGGGTTTTTCAGCGCATGGATGGTACAGACCTGGATACGGGCCCTGATATCCTCATCATAAATACCTTTAAGGATTTTGATAAGGGTGCCGATTGGGCAAGCATTGCCACGCTTTTTCCCAATGTGAACATGGAGGACATACAAACCTGGGGGATTAGTACTACGACCGACCGCTTTTTTATCAGTAATTTACCAAACCATATCCGAAAGCCGAATACTGTTCCTGAAAACGACTATAAATTTGTTCGGGTTATTTACCACGATGTGACCAATCTGGACAATCATCTGAGTTTCGAAGCTGAAAAATGGAAACCCCTGGTGGAAAGGGCATGGCAGGAAGGTAAATCCACTATGACCGGATGGGGCAACGGCATTATCCTGCTCCCTGAATCGGAGGAATTTCATTACAACAGTTATTCTTATGACCTGTTCGCTACTATGCAGGACGCCCTTTCTCCCGCCTTCAGCCAGGATCTGAGTATTCCCGATGATTTCTGGACACCCCTGGAAGGAAACTATGACGGGCCGCGTAACGCGCATCTTTACCGGGTGATTGCCGCGGTGGGGGCTCCGCCGGAATAAGACAGTCAACTATTTGGTATTGGTTTATTCACAGAAAGGCCCCCCTCCCCGGGGCCTTTATTTTTCAGCTATCTATTGAGCGACCCTCTTCTTGCGCAGTTGGCGCGGTAATTGACTCGATTCGCCGACACCGTGCAATACTTCCCTGATTCTTTCGCAACTTTCGCTAAAGTTGTACAGCTGAACTGTTGTAGTGGTAAATCATAATTTATTGCTATCCATCAGAGTGCATAACTTTTTCATTCCGTATTTCTTAATGCACTACGGGGTAAAATATGTCTCAATAGGCCACGTTGATGCCCTTAATTCAGACTCCCCGGGTTCTGCTACCCTCCTTAGGCGTATCTCCCTGTTGGAGATACAGGTTGGTCTCCCTAATTTCTTACATTAGCAGGTAGGTATCCCTAAGGGGAATACCCATGGGAAATTCCCTTAAATGATCACTATGAAAAATTTGGTTCTTTTTTTCCTTTTAAGTACCCTCTTTACCATAACCGGCCGAGCCGACGTGCGCCTCCCCGCCATTTTTGGAGACCATATGGTCCTTCAGCAGCAAACTTCCGCAAAGATATGGGGCTGGGGAAACTCCATGGAAGAAATTAGCCTGAGCAGTAGCTGGGACGGGGCAATTTATAATACCAAAGCAGACAGTTACGGGAACTGGAGCGTCCTACTGCAAACCCCGGCAGCCGGGGGACCATATGAAATAACCATCAAAGGAAACAATAGCCTGGAGATTACCGATATCCTGATCGGGGAAGTCTGGCTGGGATCGGGCCAATCGAATATGGAATGGTCTGCGAACCATGGTTTCGACAATGCGGAGCAGGAAGTTGCCCGGGCCAGGCATCCCGAAATCCGATTTTTCCAGGTGGGCAAAAGATCGGCCACCTCCCCCCAACTGGACCTGGAAGGTAAATGGGAAGTCTGTAGCCCTGAAAGTATGAAGCGTTTTAGCGCCGTAGCGTATTTCTTTGCCCGCAGCCTGCATGAAGAACTGAAAATTCCCGTTGGCATCATCAACAGCAGCTGGGGAGGCACCCCGGCTGAAACCTGGATAAATCCGGGGATTATCCGAAATGACCCGGATTTGGCTGCAGCAGCTGAAAAGATCAGCCCCATGCCCTGGTGCCCGGAAGGCCCCGGCCAGACCTACCACAGCATGATCGCCCCCCTTATCCCCTTCCCGCTCACCGGGGTCATTTGGTACCAGGGGGAAACTAATACGGCAAACCACGAATCCTATAGCCAAATGTTTACCGCCCTTATAGAAAACTGGCGAAACGAATGGGAACGCGAGTTCCCTTT
>CAYSVQ010000196.1:0-25886 GCA_964434565.1 uncultured Flavobacteriaceae bacterium
AAAAGCACACCGAGAATTACCAGGAATGTAAGGGGTGAGCGATTGGCATTTGCCTTCATCAAAGCTGCAGAGCCCTGATAGATAAACAGGGCAAAATTCAATAGCTGGAAAATGGTAAAAAAGACCTGGAAACCATTAAAAAGGCGGTCTTTTTTAATGTACATAAAGATATATTTATTGTTGAAAGGCAGGATCATGAAATTCAGGAACCTGCTGTAAAAAAAACGCTTGGCTATTGCCAGGAACAAAACGCTCAGGAAGATCACAAGGGTGATCCAGTCTAAAGAAGGCAAGGATCTGCTTATTGCTTCCATTCACCCAGGTTTATATTTTTTCCGTTGATGCCCCATATGAGGCCATTCTCTGATATGGTCATTTTAAAATAGGAAGGCCGGCCCTTCACAGCCTCCGGCATTTTGAAGGTAAAGGCCGTGCTGTCGAGGGCAGCCAGGAAAGTAAGGTCATCCTTTTCCGGCCGAAGCTCTACGGGGACTACTTCCTGGACTTTCTTGTATTCATTCAGGAATACTACCGCGAATTTAAGTTTCGTCAGATCTATTCTTTTATCGTAGGGGTTAAGGACCATTACCCGCAGCATGCCTTGCCGCCAGCCATTGCCGGGATTTTCAATCCGGCACTCCAGAGCCCTGAAGGATTCGAACTCCTTTATAAATTTACCGTAACGGATTTTCCCCCGTGGTGTATTGTAACTGATATCACCTTCCTTAAACCGTTTCGCTATATACAACACTTTTTTTCCCTGAACCAGGGCTTCAGAACCGTCTATGTCGTATTGATTTTCACGGTAAAAAAGGTTATTGAGAGAATAGGAAGTGTTCCCTGAATAGAATGCGTACATCGGCGCTTCCCGGTACGAATTTTCAAAAACCACTGGGATGTTCCCTACACGGGACTCGATCTCATTTACCCATTCCCTGTTTCCGTGGGTCTCGAAAACCATAGGGAAAAGGGGTTCAAAGACCAGGCCAACCCTCAGGAAAATCAGCACCACAATGTTGGCAATGGCCATTCGCATCAGCCATTTCCTGTTTGTGGGATGCGTGAGCATATAACGATACGCTATAACGGCCATAGGGACACAGATAACTATTATCCACTGAGTTTGTACACGCCGCTGGAAGCTCGATATAAAAAAGAAGATCAGGATCCCATAAACCAGATACAGTAGTGCCCTGGTAAAGCGGTCGCCCGGCCTGGTCCTGAACAACGATTGATAAACCCACGGAAAGGCGAGGCCGAACAGGGCCACCATGTTCACAAGGTAGCCGAGGGTATATTCGGAAAAATCATACGCCCTGTTGGGCCTTTCAAACAAATGGTATCTTAATGATATAAAATCATGCTCATACAACCATATTAAATGGGGAGTATAGCTCAGCAGTGCCACCCCTGCTGCCAGCCAGGCATATCGATTAAAAACCAGCTTCCAATTAGAAAGCAGTACAAGGAATATGATCAGCGCCGCATGGTATTTGCTGTACATCAGACCAGCCATTGCCAGGCCCAGGCCTATGGCCAAAGCGAGAGCTTCCTTCTCGGTAAATTTCCTATAGAGCCACAGGAAAAGGGCAGTAAAGAATAGCAAAGGGGTATCTGGCAAGGTAAAGAAGCCGTACGCATTCATTAAAGTCATCGAAAAAACCAGCGCAAAGAAATGGGGAACATAGGCCTTTTTTCCAGGAAGGTCTACCATCTGCCACAGGAGGGTCAGGGTTCCTGCATGCAGCATACAACTTATTAACCGTACCCCAAGTTCCCCCCCGGCAAACAGGCTACTCAGTTTTACCATAAGGGCAACCATCGGCGGGTGGTCAAAATACCCCCATGAAAGTTTATGCGCGTAATGCCAGTAATAAGCCTCGTCAAAAAGCAACTGTGTAAAATGACTTTGCAACAGGTTGATCAGGAAGATAGCTGCCAGGAATAAAAGGAAGAGTTGGTTTGTATTGAGCTTCATCTATCTTGTTGCTTCGCCCCAAAAGTACGAATATTGGGCAGGATGCCATCCATTAAAGAAACGATAAAATTGCCCCTGTATTTTACTCCAGACCCCATAAAGTAGTATTTTTGTACAAACCGCATCCACTCAATGACCGAGAGTTTAGTAATTATCCCTACCTATAATGAAATTGAAAATATTGAGGCGATCATCAGGGCTGTTTTGGAGTTGGAGAAAGGTTTCGACATCCTGATTGTAGACGATAATTCCCCCGACGAAACCGCCGCGAAAGTAAGGCAATTGCAGCCATTGTTCCCGAACAGGCTCTTTTTGGAAGTAAGGAGGGAGAAGGCTGGTTTGGGTACGGCATATATTCATGGATTTAAATGGGCAATTGCCAGGCGGTATGAATATATTTTTGAAATGGATGCCGATTTTTCACATCGGCCTTCGGACCTGCCCAGACTTTACCGCGCCTGCAGGAATGGCGCGGATGTTGCCATCGGTTCCCGCTACAAAAAAGGCGTCAACGTAGTTAACTGGCCACTTTACCGAATCCTCCTGTCTTATGGAGCCTCGTTCTATGTAAGGATAATAACGGGGATGAAAATCCATGATCCTACCGCGGGATTCATATGTTACAGAAGGGAAGTGCTGGAAGCCATAAACCTGGACGCGGTTAAATTTATCGGTTATGCCTTCCAGATTGAAATGAAGTACCGGGCATACGTGAAAAAATTCAATATAGAAGAGGTTTCAATTATTTTTACCGATCGCGAAAAGGGTAAATCAAAAATGAGTTCTTCCATCATCTGGGAAGCTGTATTTGGGGTTATCAGTATGAAAGTGCGAAGCCTGTTCAGGAAAAACGGATTTTAAGTATGCAAACCACGCTGATAAAGAACGCACGCCTTGTTAATGAAGGAACGGTTCGCGAAAGCGACCTCCTTATCAGGGGGGATTTTATCGAAAGGATCGATAAGGATATAAGCGATTCCACAGGCCTGGTAATCGATGCCGAAGGGCAATATTTATTACCCGGCATTATAGACGACCAGGTACATTTCAGGGAACCGGGCCTTACCCACAAAGGCGACATCGAATCGGAGAGCAGGGCAGCTCTTGCGGGGGGCATTACCTCTTACATGGAACAGCCCAACACAGTGCCCCAGACCACTACTATAGACAAACTGGAAGCCAAGTTCGCCCTGGCCTCCAATTCGTCCTTTTCCAATTACTCCTTTCTTCTGGGGGGCACAAACGATAACCTGGAAGAGATAAAAAGGCTCGATAAAAATGCTTGTTCCGGGATAAAATTATTCCTGGGGTCCTCTACAGGAAATATGCTGGTGGATGATGAACGGGTTTTAGAGAGTATTTTCCGGAATACGGAAATGGTAATATCGGCCCATTGCGAAGACGAATCAACCATAAGAACCAATTTGGCAGCCTACAGGGAACGTTTCGGAGACGACATCCCCGTGAAGTACCATCCCGAAATACGCAGCGCCGAAGCATGTTATCTTTCATCCGCCGGGGCTATCCGCCTGGCTGAAAAAACCGGTGCCCGCCTGCACGTATTCCATCTGTCCACAGCAAGGGAAACTTCGCTCTTCAGGAATGATATCCCTTTGAAAGACAAAAAAATAACTACAGAAGTTTGTATTCACCACCTGTGGTTTTCCGATGAGGATTACGAGGAAAAGGGTAATCTTATTAAATGGAACCCGGCGGTGAAATCGGCAGCCGACAAGGAACAGCTTTGGCAGGCATTGCTGGACGACAGGATAGATATCGTGGCTACCGACCATGCTCCCCATACTCTGGAAGAAAAGCGGAATCCCTATATGCAGGCGCCTTCCGGTGGCCCTCTTGTACAACATGCCCTCCCGGCAATGCTCGAGAAATTTCATGAAGGAATCATCGGACTCGAAACCATTGTGGAGAAAATGTGCCATAACCCGGCCATCCTCTTCCGGCTTACAAAAAGAGGTTATCTCCGGGAAGGTTACTTTGCAGACCTGGTCCTGGCAGATACTAATAGGACGTGGCAGGTAAATAAAGCGAATATCGCATACAAATGCGGCTGGTCTCCCTTTATGGGCCAGGTTTTTAAATCTGCTGTTACCCACACTTTTGTAAATGGCCACCTGGCTTATGAAAACGGTCGGTTTTCAAGGATACGCAAAGCCGCACGCTTAACCTTTAACAGATAACTCCTCAATATGCGCATAGCTATCTTAATTTTGATATTCACCTGCCTGATGTCCTGTGTTGAGGAGGCTCTTAAAAAACCGGAAAATCTTATTCCAATGGAAAAGATGTCGCTTATCCTTTACGACCTGGCCCTTATTAATTCGGCTAAGAGCACCAATCCCGCTATCCTCGAGTCGAAAAATATTGAAACCATGCCATATTTATATGATAAATATGGCATAGACAGTGCCCAGTTCGTAAATAGCGACACTTACTATGCGTCAAGGCCAACGGAGTACGAAGCTATTTACAGGGCAGTAGAAATGCGGCTGCAAAAGGAGAAAGAAGAAATGGAGGAAGAGAGGAGAAGGGTGAGCGATAGTATTCGTATAGAAGCCGAAAAACGCAGGGAAGAACAGCTAAAAAAAGATTCACTTAACTAAGCCGGGATTCTCTTCTATAAATTGCCTGCAGCTAAATTCTATGGTTTCTTCCAGAGGTGAGAAGCGATAACTTAACGCCCCCCTTACTTTGGCATTATTGTATTCCACTGGATTTTTAAGGGATACAACCGAACTTTTTGTGAGTTTCCTGCTGCCCCCAAAAAGTCGGCACCGGAGCCAGTCTGCCCGCCAAAGCAGTTGCAGAAGCCAGCGTGGCAGGATAAATTTAGGGCCGGGAAGGTTAAACTCCTTCCCTATGATGGTAAGAATTTCTTTGTATGTCAGGTTTTTACCTACAACAATATAGCGTTCGTTCTGCAGCGTTGACTGCATCAACTGCACCATAATTTCCACCACGTCTGCGACCGCTACAAATCCTGTTCCACCTGGCGGTACGATGATACTTCCCCTTGCCGCCATCCCGAATAGTACGCCGCTGCCCTTTTGCCAAAATCCGGGCCCAAGGATGATGCCGGGATTTACTATGACGACCTCTAAACCTTCCTGCGACCCCCGCCATACTTCCAATTCGGCCAATTCTTTGCTGATGGCGTAGACTCCGGGATGGCGGTCCGGTCCAAAATCCTCTTCCGTTGCCATTTCACTGCTTAAAGGCCTCCCGACAGTAGCTGTTGAACTTGCGTAACATAGTTTTTGTACCCCATATGCCAGGCAAAAATTCACGATATTGGCAGTTCCCTCCGTGTTAATTTTCTTTAAGCGGGTAAAATCACGGGGATCAAATGAAATAAGTGCGGCGCAATGATATACGTGGGTTACCCCCTTAAAGGCGGCTTCCAATGCCATCAGGTCATTAATATCTCCCATTATCCAGTCGATTTTCCCGAAAAGCGTTTCCGCATCAGGGCTGTAATAGGAGAATATATGCTTTACACGGGGCAGGGAGTTGGCCTCCCTGTAGGTTGCCCTCACTTTGTTACCCTCCCGTATCAGATGCAGCAATAGGTGTGTGCCTAGCAGGCCTGTTCCCCCCGTGACCAGTATCATGGTTCAAATGTAGCAATTTCGGGAGGGATATCTTCCCTTTCCCGCTGAGCCGCCAAGGTATTTCTTTTATATTTGCAGCAATCTAATAAACAGAAGAAAATGCCTGTAGATTTTGTGAAGGAACTGGAATGGCGGGGGATGTTGCACGATGTCATGCCGGGGACCGGGGAACATTTGCTCAGCGGGATGCAATCGGCATACCTTGGGATAGACCCTACTGCAGATTCATTGCACATTGGGCACCTTGTGGGAGTAATGATGTTGCGGCACTTTCAGATGGCCGGCCACAAACCCTATGCACTTATTGGGGGGGCAACCGGTATGATTGGGGATCCTTCGGGGAAATCAGAAGAACGTAACCTTCTGGATGAAACTACCCTCAAATTAAATCAGGAAGCTATCAGGGAGCAACTCTCACGTTTCCTTGATTTTGAGAGCCATACAGACAATGCAGCCGTTCTGGTTAACAATTACGACTGGATGAAAGACATGGGCTTTCTTGAATTTATACGTGATACAGGCAAGCATATCACCGTTAATTACATGATGGCCAAGGATTCTGTTAAAAAAAGGCTGTCGGCCGACGCAAAGGAAGGTATGTCTTTTACAGAGTTTACTTACCAGCTGGTGCAGGGTTATGATTTTCTTTATCTGTATCAAAACCATAATTGTACACTTCAGATGGGCGGAAGTGATCAATGGGGAAATATTACCACAGGAACCGAACTCATCAGGCGGATTGGCAATGGGAAAGGTTATGCGCTTACCTGCCCTTTGATTACCAAAGCCGATGGCTCGAAATTCGGGAAAACCGAGCAGGGAAATGTCTGGCTCGATGCCCACCGGACCACCCCTTATGCTTTTTATCAATACTGGCTGAATACTTCCGATGAGGATGCCGAACGCTATATTAAAATTTTTACGTTTTTAAGCCGGGAGGAGATCCGGGAACTGTCTGCGGAACACAAGCAACAGCCGCATCTGCGCATATTGCAGAAGAAACTTGCGGAGGAAATAACCGTAATGGTGCATTCTCAGGAGGATCTCGAGAATGCTGTAATGGCAAGCAACATCCTCTTTGGCAGCTCAACCTCGGAACAATTGAGAAAACTGGATGAGGATACCTTCCTTGAAATATTCGAAGGGGTTCCGCAGGCAGAAGTTTCGTTAGCTGAAATTCAGGATGGCCTGGATATTGTTGCAGCACTTGCAGGCAAAAGTGGATTTCTCGGCTCAAAAGGGGAAGCCAGGAGAGAACTAAAACAAAGTGCTATATCTGTAAACAAGGAAAAGGTGCAGGAAGATTACGTAATCCGCTCTTCAGACCTGATAAACAATAAGTACGTTCTGCTTCAGAGGGGAAAGAAGAATTATATGGTGCTGGTTGCCGGTTAGCAGGTTTCCCTATCCGGTCTGCTTCTCTTCAGCATTTGTTCACTGCCGTATAAGCCGGGAATTGTGAATCAATAATTTAATCCGGATACGATATGGATATATACATTCCTAAAGCTGTCGAGCAGATCCGGGATTTTTATGGGGAGCTCCTGTATACCCAGGACTTATTCCCATCTGTTGAGTCCCATCTTGCGGCCTTGGCGTTGCGGATGTGGGAAGGGGTCCGCACCGGGCGGGAATCGGTCTTAAGGGAAATTTCCTACTATCACAGAGATCATCTCGGGAGAAGCGCCGAGGTCCTGTCCGGTCTGGGTTTAACCAAAGGAGATTGCCGGCAGGCTATCGCCAATGAATATGGATTTGCAACTTGGTCCGAAGTTGGCGAGGTGGCTATTCCGTATGATATGACATATGAAAAAACAGTGGATGCGCTCCTGGCAGGGAAGGCCGACCTGATTGCTGAATCTGTAAGCCGGAAACCGGCCCTCCTTAACCAAAGTTCATGTTACGGCCATAAGGCAACCCTACTGCACTATGCGGTGAGCAATGGGGTGGAGATCTGGAGGCAGCAGGTGCCTCTTAACCTTCCGGATATGGTTGCATTTTTACTGGAAAAGGGCGCAAATCCCAGTGCTAAAATGAATGTTTACGGAGGCGCGTACACCGCTGCCGAATTACTTTTATCGAGTTTGCACCCGCGGAACGCTGGTGTTTTCTCTAAACTGCGAATTCTTTTGGATACCTGAACCTATAGGGCCATGAGGTTGCATCCCCGGATGTCCGAATGGTCAAAACGGCCGAGAATTTCAAAGCGGCCATCCGGATGAATTTTGCCAAGGTCCTGTGTGGCTATAAAGGAACAGGAATTCAGGTTGGCGAAGTCCACTATATTCACACCTCCTATTTTGCCGGTAATTTGCGGAGCAAATGGATCTTCAGGGTCCCTGATGGAAACACTCATCCACGGCGGGCATTCAAACAAGCCCTCACCGTTGGAGTATGCCTGAGATAGCAATTCAGTCATCCCGTATTCCGAATGGATGGCCGGGACCCCGAAACCATCTTTCAGGATGCCGTGCAGTTCTTCCCTTACCATTTCGTTCTTTCTGCCTTTCATCCCCCCGGTTTCCATAACAATTACATTTTCAAGAGACAGGCTGTAACGATCAACGAAATCGAGAAGAGCAAAAGAAACCCCTATAAGGAGCACGCCACAACTTTTATCCTGAAGCAGTCGCAGGGCTTTTTCAAGGTCTTCCATGTTGTGCAGATAGAATCCGCTTTCCGGCCTGCGGCTCTTTTCAATAAGGCCATTCACCATATACACCAGCGACGAACCCTCCCTTTCGAGATAAGAAGGCAGGAGGGCAAGGATACAATAATTGGTAACAGGGCCATAGAAAAGCTCGAAGGCGTGCAGGTAACTTTGTTCATATATGGAAATATCCGATACAAAATGCCTGCCAGGGGTACTGCCTGTTGTTCCGCTGCTCGTAAATTGTATAGTGTGAATTGGGTTGCCGCAAACAACTTTCCTGTTCTTAAAGAATTCGATGGGAAGAAACGGGATCTCATTAAACAGTCTTACGGTGTTCACATCCTTCCGCAAATACGTGCAGAATTCCCTGTATACCGGATTGTTCAAGTACTGGAGCCTGAATATTTCCAGGGCCATCGTATGGAATTCCGTGGTGCCGGCTATATTGAAAAGAAGTTGTGGTTCCATGTTTACCAGGGCAGGCTGTAAAAGTAAATAAAATAAAAAAGCCCCGGTTACGGGGCTTTCTTCATGAGCGTAGTTAGTTTACTTTACGACCAGTTTACGGGTCATGGTCTTGTTTTTTTCCGTTACCTGCAAGACATACACCCCGGGAACAAGCCGGGATATGTTCAGCGCATTGGTTGTTATACGATCGCGCAGTACCACCTTGCCGAAAACGTCGTACACGGTAATGGTCTTATGATCGTTATAACGGGTTGTGATATATACCACATCATCAAATGCAGGGTTGGGGTAAAGGGTAAAATTATGCGATTCCTGCGGGGCGGCAGGATCGGTCAGCGCATATTCCTGTGCTGTTAAATTAGAGGAAATCGCCATAATAATGGCCAGGTAAAGTAGCTTCATGTGTATTGATTTGGGATCAACAATGTAAATATAAAAGAAAGACCGCGGCGGGCACAGGAATTGTTGTGAAAGCAAAAATTTTGTAGGTCAACGAACTGGCTGTTGCCGTTCATCGACAAAATAGGTATTTAAGCGACCAAAAAACCTGAATTTAAGATTATAGTAGAAGTTGGAAGGTCTTTACTTAACTATGAGTTTCCTGGTAGCCACTTTTTCATTTTCGAAAACCCTTAAAACATAGACTCCTGCATCAAGGCCGGTAAGATCCAGTTCCTTTCCAATGATGGTTGTTTCAAGAATACGGGTGCCGAAAACATCGAAAATCAATATCTTCTTGGGGGCATTAAGAAGAGTGCTTATATATACCCTACCATTGGTTACCGGGTTGGGGTATAGCTTGAGTCCTTCAATATCCCCCGGATTCCGGATATTCTGGCCGAAGGTTAAGGAAGTTGCCAATAAAAGGATCAGAAGGTAAAAGTGCTTCATACACAAGCTATACAAACAGTATACCACAAATATAGAGATTTTATGTAAAGCCTTCAGGCAAGGGATTCATGAAATGTGAGAAATTTCGATGAAATGCACACTTACCAGGGCGGCAGCCAGGGTGCCTTCCTGAAATGGCAGCATAGCGCTCCCGGGAAGTTTTAAGTAGTATGCACAATTCACGGGCTTACTCCTGCATGTTATCTGATTGTTACCAACATTAAATGAATGTTAACCGCCTTAAGTATATTAGTATTATCTTTACTTTTGGACAGATTAACCAAATGTTAAGTCCATGAAAAAGAAGGACATTAAGGTACTCTTAGTAGACGATGAGCCTGATATTCTTGAAATTCTGAGTTACAATCTTACTGCCGAAGGCTATCAGGTGTTCACGGCTAAAAATGGTGTTGAAGGTGTCGAAAAGGCCAAAAAGAGGAAGCCCCATCTTATCATCCTGGATGTTATGATGCCCGAAATGGACGGGATAGAGGCCTGTGAAATAATCAGGGCTACCAAAGGACTTGAGGATACAATTATAACTTTCCTGACGGCAAGGGGCGAAGATTATTCTCTGGTTGCAGGGTTTGACGCCGGGGCCGACGATTATATCACCAAACCAATTAAACCCAAAGTACTCGTAAGTAAAGTAAAAGCGTTGCTTCGCAGGACCAAGGAAGAAGACGTTCCGGGGGATGATGTGCTTAAAGTGGGTCAACTGGAAATTAACCGGGAGGAATATAAAGTGGTTAATAAAGGGGAAGAAATTATTCTTCCGAGAAAAGAATTTGAATTGCTGGCATTACTGGCGTCGAAACCAGACAAGGTATTTAAACGGGAAGTCATCCTGGATAAGGTCTGGGGCCAGGAGGTGGTTGTTGGAGGCCGTACCATTGATGTACATATCCGGAAACTAAGGGAAAAAATCGGGGATGAACATTTTAAAACGGTCAAAGGCGTTGGGTATAAGTTTGTATTATAATGGCTATCCGCTTAAAAAAATCCTATAAATTCGCATTTCGTTCTTCACTCTTAATAACATCCGTTTTATCTGTTTTCCTGGCAATTTTCCTCTGGTATTCCGGTAATATTCTCAACTGGCTGGCTTTGATTGTATTTGCCTTTGCTTCCTTCCTGATTTCCTTCATTATCCTGCAGGTCCGTGTCCAAAAATTCATTTATCGCAGGATCAAAAAGATCTATGACGACGTTTCCCTGCTGGAATCCACTTCCTTCAACACAGGCCCCATCACCACAGATATGAGGACGCTTACCGAGGAAATCGAAAAATTTGCCAAAGACAAGAAAATTGAGATCGATACCCTGAAGATCAGAGAAGAATACCGGAAAGACTTCCTGGGAAATGTATCCCATGAGCTAAAGACGCCTCTTTTTACCGTTCAGGGTTATATACTTACCCTCCTCGACGGGGCAATGGAAGACAAGAAACTCCTTAAGAAATATCTGCAACGGGCAAACAAAGGGGTCGAAAGGCTTATTTATATCATAAAGGACCTCGACCTGATCACAAAACTGGAGATAGGCGACCTGAACTTGAAAATAGAGGATTTCGACATTATAGAACTTATTGAAAATATATTCGAGCTGCTCGAAATGAAAGCTTCAAAGAAGAATATAGCTCTCACCTTCGATATGGAATACCATGAACCCATATGGGTTCATGCCGACAGGGAAAAAATACAACAGGTTATTACCAACCTTCTGGTAAATTCCCTGAAATATGTCCACCGGGAGGGCACTACAGAAGTTAGCGTTGAAAACCTCATCAAGAATAAAGTCATAGTAAGGATCACGGATAACGGCGAGGGAATTGCGGCCGAACATATCCCCAGGATATTTGAACGGTTTTATCGGGTCGACAAGAGCGGGAGCAGGAAAGAAGGCGGTTCCGGCCTGGGGCTTTCAATTGTAAAACATATAATTGAAGCCCACGGGGAGAAGATTTATGTGGAAAGTGTGCAGGAGGTAGGTTCCGAATTTTCGTTTACCCTTGAAAAAGCCAAACCAGTTACCGCTCCCATGACTCTGGAAGAGGCTGTTCCCAAAACACGCTGAATCTGCCTTGCGGCCTCTTCAAAGATTTACTTAGTTTTGTGTTGGCATCAAAACCATCACCCTTGTGGGAAGTAAAAATAAACTCAAACGCTTTAAGGAGAACGAATCTTTTAAAAATGTGATCCAGCCCGCAAGGGATGAAGTCACCTCCGGCCGGTTTTCACTCAGGGGGAAATGGGGGAGTTTTTTCGGGAATGACCATCCCATGGTACTCGAACTGGGATGCGGCAAAGGGGAGTATACCACCGCGCTTGCGCGAATGTACCCTGAAAAGAATTTTATCGGGATCGATATAAAAGGCGCAAGGTTCTGGCGAGGTGCGAAAACAGCCTTGCAGGAAAAGCTGTCAAATGTGGCCTTCCTCAGGTCCCAGATAGAACTCTTAGATCTGCTCTTTGACGAAAACGAAGTATCGGAAATATGGATTACCTTTCCGGATCCCCAGATAAAATATAAGAGAACCAAGCACCGGCTGACCAACAGCTCCTTTCTGGACAAATACCGTTTTGTCCTCCGCGATAAAGGGGTTATCCACCTGAAGACCGACAGCGAGTTTATGCATGGGTATACCCTTGGGCTCCTCCATGCCATGGACGAGGTTATTATTTATGCAAATCACCATGTTTACAGGAACGAAGGCAGCCCCATGGAGGTTACAGGCATACAGACATTTTATGAAAAACAATACCTCGACGCAGGTAAACCGATAACCTATATTAAGTTCAGCTTTAAATAGGCAATGACACACCTTCTGCTACTTTTTTTCGCGACTTTCTCGGCAGCATTCATGGCTACGGTACCCCCCGGACTCCTTAATATGAACGCAGCAAAGACCAGTGTAAAAAAGGGGAAGAATAACGCGATTATCTTCAGCCTCGGGGTTTCTACCATGATCATGGCGCAGGCTTATTTAGCGGTGATGATCTCTAAGTTTCTTTACAGGAACCCGGAAGTCATAGACCTGTTATTGAAAATCGCCCTGGCCGTCTTCGCGTTCTTTGCTATCTACTTTTTTATTTCCGCCAGGAGAGAAGACCGGCAGAAAATCAAAATGATGAAGGTTAGCCGTAAGAACAGTTTTTTTAAGGGCATGCTGCTTGCAGCATTAAACCTTTTAACCATTCCATACTATAGTGGTTTAAACGCCATGTGGAATGCTACCGGCTGGATTAAATTTGAAATCTGGGACATCTGTACCTTCATTCTGGCGGCTGGTTTAGGCACCTTTGCCGCATTGTACCTATATACCGTTTATTTTACGAAACTGGAAACAAGAACCCATACTTTCAGCAGGAATTCCAACTATATTCTAAGCGGGCTTATGATTATCTTGCTAATGATTACAGTGATCCGGATTTTTTATTCCTGAGAATCCCTTATGGAACAACAGAATTTCTTTCAGAAGGTGTATGATGTGGCAGCACGGATCCCATATGGGCGGGTAACCTCCTATGGGGCAATTGCCAGATACCTGGGAACAGGCAGGAGTGCCCGTATGGTGGGCTGGGCAATGAACAATGCGGGAACAATGGAAGATGTACCAGCCCACAGGGTGGTAAACCGGAACGGGTTGCTGACGGGGAAGCATCATTTCGGTGGCAGTAACCTAATGCAACAATTACTGGAGAATGAGGGAATTCGTGTTACAGACAACAAAATTGTGGATTTTGAGACGCACTTCTGGGATCCCGCCAAGGCTCTTGAGTAAACCATCATGAAATATTCATCGCTCCTGTACCCCAGCTTGCGTCGCGCACCCATTTATCCCCTCTATACCCAGATTTGCGTTTTCAATTACCCGGCTTCCTTATCTCAGGCCTTTACTGTATCTTTGTTGTTTAGAATGATTTTATATAATGCTGCTTTTAATTGCAGCCAAAGGTGGTTACGGCCCGTGGTTAAGGCAGTTTCGACATTTGAGCGGCAAGCAATCAGATATTGGAAAGGTGGCATATTAAAGACTTGGCATGAAGTTTAACAGGAAAGATATACTGAAGGCGCTGGAAACGATTACTGTTCCCGGTGAGGGTGTTAATATGGTTGAAAGTGGTGCAGTGAGGAACGTACAGGTGTTTGGTGATGAAGTTGCGGTGGATATCACCATTAAGAACCCCAGTTTGCAGGCCCGTAAAAAAACCGAAGTGGAAATCCTGAAGACAATTCACCGGGAGGTATATGAAAAGGCGAAGATAACTGTAAATGTAGTTGTTGACGCTCCGGCCAAAAAACCGGTTAATGAGATAAAGGGCAAGCCTATACCCGGAATTCAGAATATCATCGCTGTCGCATCAGGTAAAGGTGGGGTTGGCAAATCTACAATTGCCGCAAACCTGGCCGTTACCCTTGCCAGGATGGGATTCAGCGTAGGATTGCTGGACGCGGATATTTACGGTCCTTCCATGCCCACTATGTTCGACGTAGCTAATGAAAAACCGAGGGCTGCCAATATAGATGGCAAATCTCGGATGCTCCCGGTTCAAAGCCATGGGGTAAAACTACTTTCGATTGGGTTTTTCACCCAACCCAACCAGGCCGTTATCTGGAGGGGTCCAATGGCCTCAAAGGCGCTTAACCAGATGATCTTCGATGCTCACTGGGGGAAGCTGGATTTCCTGTTACTCGATCTGCCTCCGGGTACAGGCGACATTCACCTTAGTATCATGCAGGCTATGCCTGTAACCGGGGCGGTGGTGGTAAGTACCCCGCAGGAAGTGGCACTTGCCGATGCAAGAAAGGGTGTTGCCATGTTTCAACAGGAATCAATTAATGTACCTGTTCTTGGGATAGTGGAAAATATGGCGTTTTTTAGCCCGGAGGAACTACCCGGGAACAAATATTATATCTTTGGGAAACATGGAGCCAGAAATCTGGCAGAAGATCTTGATGTTCCCTTTCTGGGTGAAATACCGCTCGTACAAAGCATTCGCGAAGCCGGTGATGTCGGGAGACCTGCTGCCTTACAAACGGCAACCCCAAGCGAATCAGCCTTCGAAGAGCTCACCCGCAATGTGGTGCAGGAAGTGGTAAGGCGAAATAAAGACCTGCCTCCCACCGAAGCGATTAAAATAACAACAATGGCTGGCTGTGCTGCCGTTAATAGGAAATAATCATGACCTCAGAGGAATTAAGAACCAAAGTGGAGATGGCCCTGGATGAAATCCGCCCTTTTCTGCAAAGCGATGGCGGAGATATTTCACTGGTATCTATAGACAACGATACCCTCGTCAGGGTAAAACTGGAAGGTAACTGCGTGGGATGTACTGTTAACCAGATGACACTGAAAAGCGGGGTGGAATTAACCATTAAAAAACATGCCCCCCAGATTGAAAAGGTAATCAACATGGTTTAGGGTTTCCGGCCTGCCTGCGCCCCCACCCGTTATTGTTGTGCCATTCGAATAAGGATTCCAGTACATGATCAAGACAGATATTTTAATTATTGGAGCCGGACCCACCGGCCTTTTTGCGGTTTTTGAAGCAGGACTACTGCAACTGAAATGCCATCTGATAGACGCCCTGCCACAGGCAGGCGGACAGTGTTCGGAAATCTACCCGAAAAAGCCCATTTACGATATTCCCGGATTCCCTGAAGTGATGGCAGGTGAACTGGTAAATAACCTGATGGAACAAATTGCACCCTTTCAACCGGGATTTACCATTGGTGAACGGGCAGAAACCATTGAAAAACTCGACGACGGCAGCTTTGTGGTGACCACGAACAAAGGAACTCTGCACCATGCCCCCGTTATTGCCATAGCAGGGGGATTGGGAAGTTTTGAACCCCGCAAACCCCTATTGAATAATCTCGACCGCTATGAAGACAGGGGCGTGGCATATATGATTAAGGATCCGGAAGAATTCAGGAATAAACGGGTGATTATCGCAGGCGGGGGAGATTCTGCTCTCGACTGGAGCATTTTCCTTGCGGAAGTGGCTTCGGAAGTAACCCTGGTGCACCGCAGGAATGAATTCAGGGGAGCTTTGGATTCAGTGCAGAAAGTACAAAGCCTGAAAGATCGGGGGAAGATAAAGTTACTTACGCCCGCGGAGGTGATCGAGCTAAAGGGGAATGCCAAACTGGAAGCCGTGGTAATTCAAACCTCGGCCGATGCCCCGGAAGGGATGCTGCTTGAAGTAGATAATTTTATTCCCCTTTTCGGCCTTTCACCTAAATTGGGACCTATTGCCGACTGGGGCCTCGAGATTGAAAAGAACGCAATCAAAGTAAACAACTCCCTGGATTATCAGACTAATATTCCCGGAATTTACGCCATAGGCGATATAAACACCTATCCGGGTAAACTAAAACTGATCCTCTGTGGTTTTCACGAAGCTACATTGATGGTACAGAGCGCTTACCAGCGCATTCATCCGGATAAACGCTATGTGATGAAGTATACCACAGTGGGCGGGGTACATGGTTTCGACGGCAGTAAAAAGGAAGCCCCGAAGCCAGTGGTTAAATCGATTGATTAAAAGCGGATATAGAATATTTGCATGATATTTGCCCGGAATAACACCTGGATATGATACCTGAAAAGGATGCAGGACATAAAAGTTAAGATAACAGACAGGGAAGGGGTGCTTCACGAAGTAGATGCCCCTACAGACATGAATATGAACCTCATGGAACTGGTTCGTTCCTATGAACTGGCTCCGGAAGGCACTATCGGGGTCTGTGGTGGAATGGCTATGTGCGCTTCCTGTCAGTGCTATATAAAATCAGCACATGTGCTGCCCGATAAATCAGACGAGGAGGAAGCCATGCTGGCGGAGGCCTTTTTTGTACAGGCTAACAGCAGGCTTGGATGCCAGATTCATTTAAACGAATCCCTTGACGGACTCGAAGTGGAACTTAGCCCGGAGTACTGATTATCCCGGAGTAAGTTGTCTAATGTTTTAGGCAGGAAAGCATGATCTCACTCCTGCTTTAAACTTCCTATCGACCTGTAACACACCCATTAATTCTTGTTCTTAGCGCGCAAATTTAACCTCTTTATTGCAATGCAAGTCCCTAAATATCGGGAAAACGGCTTTTCACCTCAAGTCTTTCACCTGTTAGATAGTGGGAGTCCGCCAGTATCCGTCAGGTTTTTTTAATGGGTGCCTTAAAGACCTATAACAGTTATTAACGCATATATTGATAATTGTTTATTGATTAGTATTAATTGAAAAAATTCAGATCCTTGCCTGATATGTGTATAGATTATAATACCTTCCTTCCCTGGCAATAAGGCTCTCGTGGGAACCCTCTTCAACGATACGCCCATTCTCAATAACAAGGATCTGATCTGCCTTGCGGATGGTACTTAGCCGGTGCGCGATCACAAAGGTGGTACGACCCCTGGTTAGGGTTGCAAGGCTTTTCTGAATCAAGGCTTCGCTTTCCGTATCCAGGTTTGAGGTCGCTTCATCGAGGATCAGGATTTTGGGGTTTGCAAGGATCGCTCTGGCAATGGCGATCCGTTGCCGCTGACCGCCCGAAAGCTTAATTCCCCTTTCGCCGATTACCGTATCCAGCCCTTCTTCAAACCGGTCTGTAAATTCATTTACATAGGCGGCCTCAATAGCTTTTTGCAAATCTTCTTCGGTAGCATTGGGCCGGGGGAAAAGTACATTTTCCCTTATGGTTCCTTCAAAGAGAAAGTCGTCCTGCAATACAACCCCCAGGTGTTTCCTGTAACTGTTAAGCTTAACTTTCGAAAGGTCATGGCCGTCTATAATTACCTTACCGGACTGAGGGGTCAGGAAGCTGGCTGCCAGTCCGGCTATGGTGCTTTTTCCCGATCCCGAACTGCCTACGAGAGCCACCACCGTACCCTTTGGGACCCTGAAACTAACGTTTTGGATAACTTCATTGCCTTCCTCGTAGGCAAAGGAAACGTTCTCAAAAGAAACATCCCCCCATATATCTTCAAGCTCAAGGTTTCTTTCCTTGTCGTTGGCCTCCGCTTCCAGGTCCATCAGTTCTTCGGTACGGTCCAGACCTGCCAGGGCTTCCGTCAGCTGGCTACCGATGTTGCTCATCTGTACTATGGGGGCAATCATAAGACCCAGCAGGAAGGTAAAGGTTAGGAATTCACCAATAGTGAGTTCATCGATCATGATTTTATAACCGCCTAACCCCATGATACTGGTAGTGGCCACCCCGAGCAAAAATGTGGAGGAACTTGTCATCAGGGCTGTTGCCGTCAGGCTTTTACGGACATTCTGGTAGAGCCGTGCTACCCCCTCCTCAAAAATAAGCTGCTCCTGAAGTTCGGCATTGAAACCTTTAATCACTCTTATCCCTCCCAGGGTTTCAGTTAGCCGGCCTGTAACCTCAGCATTGATCTTGCCGCGGTTCCGGAAAATAGGACGGATAATTTTAAATGCCTTCAGGGCAATTATTGCAAAAATAGCCAGGGGGATGAGTGCAAAGACGGTCATGCTTACACTGATATTCAGCAGTAGAACCAGGGAGACCACTGCTGTAATTGTGCCTCCAACCAATTGTACCAGGCCTGTGCCAATAAGGTTCCGTACGCCTTCCACATCTGTCATGATCCTCGAGACCAACTCCCCCGACTTGGTGTTATCAAAAAAACGGATGGGTAGGGATAGGATTTTTCGCTGTACCTGGGCTCTGAGTTCAGAAATCATGAACTGGGCCTGCACGCTGAGGATTCTGGTGAGCAGGTAGGAGGTTACCGATTGCACCAGGATGGCAAGGATGACAATCCCCACAAGCAGTTTCAGATACTCCAGGTCCCTGTTGGGGATGATATCATCCATCAGGTATTTAAGCGACATAGGAGCTACAAAGCTGGCTGCCTTGCTGATGACTATCAGTGAAAGGCCTATAAAAACCAGTTTCCTCCTTGGCCAGATGATTGCCCTGAAGGCTTTTAGAATACTAACGGTTTTATCAGGCATATATTTAGAGCCACTGGAAACAGCCAAGTTACCACAATTTTGGCGGTTGGTTGCTGGCTGGGAAGATGGGATTTATTTTTTAACCCCATATTAGCATTTTAAGTCCGGGTCCCTTACATTCATCGTCTGTACCATGAAAAGTTAACCTATGACCATGAAAATTTTACTCCTGCCACTTGCAGCCCTGCTGATAAGCTGTTCCGTAAAACAACCGCCGGCAGGAGTGGAACGGTGGAACTTACGTGCCGGCAACACGACTATAATTCGCGACGATTTTGGGGTTCCGCATATTTATGGAAAAACAGATGCAGATGCGGTTTTTGGCCTTCTTTATGCCCAGTGCGAAGATGATTTTAACAGGGTAGAACAGAATTATATATGGGCTATTGGCAGGCTCGCGGAAATAGAAGGTCCGGATGCCCTGTACAGCGACCTCCGCGCACGGCTGTTCATGAGCCGGGAGGAGGCCGTGGCCGCCTATGAGAAAAGCCCGCCCTGGCTCAGGGAATTATGTGACGCCTTTGCCGATGGTATTAATTATTACCTCCACACGCATCCGGAGGTCAAGCCCCGACTCCTTACCCGATTTGAACCCTGGATGCCCATGTATTTCAGTGAGGGCTCCATTGGAGGGGATATTGAAAGGGTCAACCTGATAAAACTTCGTCAATTATATGAGAATGGCTTTGAACTTGAGGCGAGTACTGCCACAAGTAAACAGCCGGTACATTCAGAAGAAACTGGCGGTTCCAATGGAATAGCTATTTCGGGCAAACTGACCAAATCAGGAAATGCCATGCTGCTGATCAATCCGCATACCTCTTTTTATTTCCGGGGGGAGGTTCATGCGGTAAGCGAGGAAGGGCTGAATGCCTATGGGGCTGTTACCTGGGGGCAATTTTTTGTATATCAGGGATTTAATGAAAAAACCGGATGGATGCACACCTCCACTTATACTGATGTAATGGACGAGTTCGTCGAAGATATTGTCTTTAAAGACAGCCTGCCATACTACCGTTATGGGGCAGAACTGAAACCGGTTCAGCTCTCTGAGGTAACCCTTAAATATAAAGACGGTGATGGTAAGGGCGAGAAAACCTTCCCGCTATACCATACACACCATGGCCCGATTACCCATAAGGCAGGAGGCCTGCCGGTGGCCACCGCCATGATGTGGAACCCCTCGCAGGCATTGCAACAGTCCTATATCCGTACCAAACAAAGGGGATTTGAAGGTTTCAGGAGAATGATGGACCTGCGGACGAATTCTTCCAACAATACTGTTTATGCCGATGCCGACGGCAATATTGCCTATTTTCACGGCAATTTTATCCCCGTCAGAGATACCGTATTCAATTACAGCCAGCCAGTAGACGGAAGCAACCCGGCCACCGATTGGAAAGGACTTCATCCGGTAGATGAACATATCACCTTGTTAAACCCGGTTAATGGCTGGCTTCAAAACTGCAATTCCACACCCTTTACAGCAGCACATGAGAATAGTCCGCAACGAAGGGATTATCCGGGCTATATGTCGGCCGACATGGAAAATTTCCGCGGGATCCATGCAATAAAAATGCTTGAAAGCCACAGGGATTATACACTGGACAGCCTGATAATGCTGGCACATGATCCCTGGCTCCCCGCATTCGAGGTATTGATTCCCGGCCTGGTGACCGCATTTGATGCCCATGCCCCCAGTTACCCGGAATTAAAGGATGCCATCGATACTCTAAGATCCTGGGATTTTCGTACTTCCGTAGAATCCGTTGCAATGACCCTGGCGCATTATTACGGTACAATGTATGGCCTGTCGGGCAAGCACCCGGGAGAAATGAGCGATATGGAACTCCTGACATATTTCGGAACAGCTTCCCCTTACCCGGAACGCCTGGATATATTTAAAGCCGCCCTCCATAAACTGGATACCGATTTCGGGACCTGGGACATTCCCTGGGGTAAAGTGAACCGCTATCAACGGTTGGATGGTGCCATCCGACAATCATTCGACGACAGCAAGCCCAGCCTTCCCATTGGCTTTGCTTCAGGCCGTTGGGGCGCACTTGCCGCTTATGGCGCCAATTACCACAACAATACTAGAAAAATCTACGGTACCCGCGGTAATAGTTTTGTGGCGGTAGTGGAGTTCGGAGACAAGGTAAGGGCTAAGAGTATCCTTGCAGGTGGACAGAGCGGGGATCCGGATTCACCCCATTTTAATGATCAGGCTCAACAGTATGCCGGGGCGCAGTTTAAGGATGTTGCTTTTTACCGGGAGGATGTTTTGAAACGGGCTATGGAAGTTTACAGACCAGGCGAGCGCCGGGCTATTCCTCTTCCTGAACCACGATAAGGGAGGCCTTTGAACCGGTAGACAGTAGCCACTTATTAGAATACAGCAACTGTCCCTTGTCGTCGTACACATTAACCTGTGCCGTATTGGGTCCTGATGATCCCTGGTTCAGCGCCTCAAAGTCGAGGCGGTTGAAACCTTTGTCGAGGGTAATATTGATTCCTTTAAAACTTCCGGTCAGTAGGATATTCGGTTCTACCACCATATCATTAGCGTAGATCCTAACGCGGTCACCATCAACGTATTCATGGTCGCGACATACGATGCCCACAAATTTGGCAGAGGTTTTTACATCTCCGAGGTACATATCGCCAAAGTGTTCGTCTGAATTCCCTTTCTCCCGTTCTCCGACCTTCGGATCGATCTTGAGATCGAAACCGGCCTGCTTCAGCTCCCTTTCCGGAAGCATTTTTACATTTCTGGCCATAAGTGAATCCCGGAGGTTAACACTGGACGAAGGATCCAGAATAGATGGCATGTTCAGTGCATTTCCCTGGTTTGGGTTACTTTTTACATCCAGATTATTCTCCTTTTCAATGCTTAAGGGCTGGGTTGTAGGCAGGTCGGTCTGCGCGAATCCAATAAGGGGGCAGAGATTCAGAATTAAAAGGAAAACAGATAGTTTCATGTAACGGATTAAATAGCAATCTTTTGTATAAAAGTAACAAATACCCTGCCAAGTGGATTTAAAAGGCTGTTAAATTCGACAAAATCCTCCCCCCGGCATATCCTTTTTTCTACTGCTGAGATGCAGGCCTCCAAGGGGATGCGCTTCTAAATACTGATCATATGGTCTCTGGCTGCAACTTTCCATGATCCAGTGATTTCCCCATCCTTAACAGTGAAAACCACGGGGTATTTTGCTACAGTGGGGCAAACATGCATGGGTAGCGCGTAACAGCCATCGCCTGGCCGGTAATTTGTAGTGGCAGGGCACTCCAGCACCAAATGTTCTTCACTTTGAGCTATTTGTTTGCATTGCTCCATTCCAAGAAGTCTGACTCTTGGGAAAGGCATTTCAGGGGCGATAGCCTTATGTCCGAGATCCAGGCACAAATGCTGTTGTGTAGGATGGCTGATAACCCGGCTGAACAATACGGCTGCGGGAAGGAAAGGCATATCGGGGAAAATGGCTGCGTAGTGTTCATCCCAGAGAAGGGTAGTACCCGGACTTGTCTCCACACCCTTCCTGA
This sequence comes from uncultured Flavobacteriaceae bacterium, assembly GCA_964434565.1. GTDB lineage: Bacteria > Bacteroidota > Bacteroidia > Flavobacteriales > Flavobacteriaceae > Zeaxanthinibacter. The sequence goes on from CAYSVQ010000196.1 coordinate 22,156, forward strand.
GTACATGTACGGGGAAACTCGGTGATCCGCCGGCAACAATCGCCTCCACCCCGCAACCCTCCGATTCAAGCTTCCCTTTTAATTTCTCTACGGGGGCGAAGGCGTTATTACAGGCAGTTAGGCGTTCCTTTGGATCTGAATGTCGGATATGGCCATCGTAAACATGGAAGCCCTTCACTTCCAGATGTGAAAGGGAAGCAAGCTTCCTGTATAACAGATAACCACTTTGGTCAGGTAGAATCCCCGTCCGGTTCATTCCCACGTTAATATCCATATAAACCCTTACTTTGCGTCCCCTTTCGCCGGCCATCTCATCCAGTTTTACCGCTATTCCTTCATCATCAATTATGGTGGAGAAGGCGGTTTGGGGAAAGGCAGCCTGCAGCTTCAGGAATCGCTCCAGGTTGGGGCCTACGGGTTGGAAGGCGAGCAGCACATCAGGGGCTCCGCAACTTCCAAGCAATTCGGATTCCGCTATGGTGGCACATTTAAATTTCGTTATTCCTTCCTGAAGCTGCATATGGACAATCTCGGCCATCTTATGCGTCTTCACATGTGGCCGCAGATATTCTGTACCCCCGGCGATACGGATCATAAGCGCGATATTATGAGCTATTCTTTCAGGGTACACCAGGAGCGAAGGAGAATGACACCCGCTGTCTGAAATTAGGGCATACCATGGCAGGGCACTCATTGGGTTACAGCTTTATGCAGTTCAAAAACTGCTTCGATTTCCACAGGGATATTTCCAGGTAACATCATGCCTACCGCGCTTCGGACACCTACCCCCAGGTCCGGACCGAAAATTTCGGCCATCAGTTCACTGAAGCCATTGATAACCAGGGGCTGTTTGCCAAAATCCGGGGTACTATTTACCATTCCCAGAACCTTTACAAGCCTTTTGATACGATCGATGTCGCCAAAATGTTCCCTGATAGTGGCCAGCATGGTAAGCCCCACCTGCCGTGCTGCTGCCTTACCTTCTTCCAGGCTCAGGTCATCGCCAAGGCGACCGCTCAGATACGTGCCATCTGATGTCATCGGTCCCTGGCCGGAGACATACAGAAAGCGGTCTACTACCAGAACGGGTTTATAGACTCCGGCAGGTGGAGGTGCCGGAGGAAGAATAAGTCCGGAGTTGGTTAATCTCGAGGAAGCGAATGTATTCATGATAGTTTAATTTATAGTTATGAGTCTTTGAGGTGCCATAGCCTATATAAAAATATTCAGTGCAAGAACCCCTAACAACCCAACGATCCCAACCAGCGTTTCCATTACGGTCCAGGTCCGGAGGGTATCTTTTACAGACAGGTTGAAATATTCTTTAAAAAGCCAGAACCCCCCATCGTTGACATGCGATAACATGAGGCTACCCGACCCTATCGCCAGGACCATAAGCTCCGGGGCTACACCGGTCTGGGCTATCAGGGGAAGCACAATCCCTGCAGCTGTGAGGCCGGCAACCGTTGCGGAGCCAACACAAACCCTGATGATTGCGGTAATTCCCCATGCAAGGAGTAATGGCGAAACCGTAGATCCTTTGAGCAATTGGGCAATATAATCACTAACCCCGCTATCGACCAACACCTCCTTTAATCCCCCTGCTCCTGCAATAATAAGCAATACCATGGTAATTCCCGAGATGGAAGTGCCGACGGATTCCATGACCTCCGTCATGGATTTACCCCGTGCAAGCCCCAGGGTATACACAGCTACCAGGACAGCTATCAACATGGCAATAACGGGATCACCTATAAAACCGAAGATTTTTGTCAGCAGCAATCCCTCAGGCAGGAAGAGCCCGACCAATGTGGCCATGGCTATAAGGATGACGGGCAGCAAAGCGGTAAGGATGCTGATACCGGTACCCGGCATTTCATGATCTTCGAGGACTCTTGGGTTAATGAATTCTTTTAATGGAGTGGCCTGGATATTTTTAACAGTGCGGGAGTACAACGGCCCGGCTACCAGAATTGCAGGAACTGCCACAATGATGCCGTATAGGAGCGTTTTTCCCAAGCTGGCATTGAACATCACCGTAATGGCAGTGGGGGCGGGATGGGGTGGAAGGTAGCCATGTGTCACAGACAGCGAGGCCAGCATCGGCATTCCTACATACAGCAGCGGTAATCCGGTAGTTGCGGCAACGGTAAACACAAGCGGCACCAGGATTACAAAACCAACCGAGTAGAACATTGGGATTCCAACGATAAAGCCGGTCAAAACCACAGCCCACTGAATATTTTGCCTCCCGAAACGCGAAACCAGGCTGGAAGTGATGCGCTGGGCCGCACCACTTTCGGCTACAAGCTTGCCCAGCATGGCGCCCAGGCCAAGTATCAGGACAAGGAACCCGAGGGTGCTGCCTATACCGTTCTGAATGGAAATGACCACTTCCGACAGGGCCATGCCTTCTGCGATTCCCACCATAAGGGACACCAGGATAAATGCGATAAAGGCATTGAGTTTAAGTTTGACGATCAGGAAAAAAAGTAAGGTGATCCCCAGGATTACAATGACAAGCGGCATACGGGTTAGTTTGTTTGGCAATGGATAGCCCTAAAGATACATTTTTGATTAAAAAATGCACTATCGGATACATGCCAGTGAAAGTTTCATGGCCATTTTCAATATCTTGTAGATTAAATACACCCCTTGTGAAGAAAAGACAATTTCTGAAAAAACTTGGGAAGGCTGCGGTACTGACCTCCCTGCTCCCATATAAACTCAGAGCAGGTCCAGATGCCCGCCACCTGATTTATGACCCGGAAAACGAAGACGAATTCTGGGAGCAGATAAGGCAGGACTATGATCTGAAGCAGGCTTATATCAATCTCGAGAACGGCTATTATTGCATTTCCCCACGGCCTGTTGTGGACAGGTTTATAGAGCATGTGAGGAACATCAATTACGAAGGCGCATATTATATGCGTACAGCTCAGGAAGAGAACAAGAAGCTGGTATCAGATAGCCTTGCAGCATTCCTGGGATGCCGTAGCGGCGAGTTGATTATTACCCGAAATACAACTGAATCCCTCGACCTTGTTATTGGCGGGTATCCCTGGAAAAGTGGAGACGAAGCCATAATGGCGGAACAGGATTACGGAGCGATGCTCAACCATTTCCGGATGGTTTCGGAACGATATGGGGTGGTGAACAGGATTGTTTCGATTCCTAACCATCCACAGTCTGACGATGAAATTGTCGATCTGTATGAATCTATGATAACCCCCAGAACCAGACTGATGATGGTGTGCCATATGGTAAATATTACCGGGCAGATCCTTCCTGTAAAGAAAATATGCGATATGGCGCATTCGCATGGTGTTGAGGTAATGGTAGACGGGGCCCATTGCGTGGGCCATATAGCGGTAAACATCCCGGAACTGAATTGCGACTATTATGGTTCCAGCCTTCACAAATGGTTAAGTGCTCCCCTTGGTTGCGGCATCCTGTATGTTGCCCCCGGCAGGGCCTCCAGGATATGGCCTTTATTCGCCTCCTATGAAGAAAACCCGGAAAACCTTACCAGGCTCAACCATACCGGAACCCATCCTGTGCATACAGACCTTGCCATAAGTAGCGCCCTCAAGTACCATAATCAGATTGGTACCAGACGCAAGGAAGAGCGCCTTCGGTTCCTGCAGCGGTACTGGAGTGACAGATTGCGGAATGTGGGGGGGATACAGTTAAATACGCCCTCCGAAATTTTCCGCAGTTGCGGCATTGGG
>CAYSVQ010000197.1:0-4959 GCA_964434565.1 uncultured Flavobacteriaceae bacterium
GGAATTCATCACCGGGGTGCGGCCACAGAGGTTATTTGACAGATTCCTTGCAACCATACTTTTTACAGATATAGTTAATTCAACCCGGCACTTGTCTGTTAAGGGCGACCAGAAATGGATGGAGATACTGGCCGCCCACAACCAAATCGTCCGAAAGCAATTGGACCGGTTTAATGGTAAGGAAATAAAAATTACCGGCGATGGCTTTCTCGCCATTTTTGATGGCCCAAGCAAGGCCATACGATGTGCGGAAGCCATAAGGGAAGCCCTTCACATACTGGATATCGAGTTTACTGCAGGTATCCATACAGGCGAATGTGAGGTCCTTGATACCGATGATATTGGCGGAATGGCGGTGCACATTGCTTCCCGGGTATTAAGTAAAGCAGCAACGGGGCAAATACTCATTACCATGACAGTGAAATACCTCCTGGGCGGAACAGGATTGGAGTTTAAAGATATGGGTGAATTTAATTTGAGGGGGATTGATGATGCTTACCGGCTTTATGCACTTAAATCAATACATTAATAGCCTGTAGGCTTCCCTGTACCCTGCGGAGCCAGAGGGATTAGCTACAGTGATCCCAAAAAGTGTAGTACTGAAAACCCCGGACTGACGGCTTTACTTCTTAAAATTGCACTGCATACCGGAAGTCCCAATTCTATTTATTTTCAAGTGATGAACTGTTACTGTAATGTGAGGCAGCGCTGCAATAAAGTGATGCGATGAGCCGATTTCATTCTCATTATTGGTAGCGCCATCTGCACATCCTTAAGGCATTCAGTATTTTAATATCGATCGTTTGATCTGTACAATAAATTGCAATAGTCATAACTTAACTGCTAATTTGTAATAATGAAAATGTTAATTATGTTAATTTTAATTGTAATCGGGCTAATCTGGTTTTTCATATTGGGAGATATTTAACTAAATACTAACGATATGAAAAAAGCAGTTTTTTATGTAATGGCAATTGCCTTATCGATGTGCGTATGTACTACTCCGGTAATGGCCAACGAACGTGCGCCAGTAATTGAAACCTCAGTTCCTGAAGAAATACCTGCAGAGGTCAGGATCATGTTAGACCGGTTGCATGAAATAAAGGAAATGGACAAGTCAGGTTTAACCCGTATCGAGAAGAAGGAACTACGCAAAGAAGCACGGGCCATCAAATCGGCACTGCGCACTACCGGAAACGGAATCTATCTGTCTGTTGGTGCCTTGCTTGTCATTATCATCATTATTTTGCTGATTTGAGGGCACTGCAATGTATTCCCCGGTAAAATGACTGATAGAAGGCATTGCTACGTTGATCCTATAAGGGAATACAACAAAGAAAACCCGGACCTGAATGAAAAAACCTGACGTTGCCGTCAGGGTTTTGCTTTATGGAGGAGGTGAGATTCAAACCCGGCGGCCTGCATTTACAGATCGGAATAACTTAACACCCCGCCCGGCACCTTCGGAACCGCAATAAAGCGCTATGGAAAAATCCTTGTCCCTTTCAATTCCTATAGTGGCTCCTGGTTCTAATAACATATTTGTACCACCTAATTTTTTGAAAAATACAAGCTGTCTGGCATTTTGGCCAGGGGGTTAGAATTCTGTGGAGAATGACGCACGGATTACAAACCTGCCCGTACAGCTGAAGCCGTTTGGAAGGGTCTGCCATAGGAGATTTCAGATGAGGTATTTAACATAGTGAAGCATTAAAAAACAGGGGAATATTGATAATTATATTGATATATCAATTATATTTAAACCCGCTCAGAAAACCCCATGGATAACCAAATGGAAGGCTCACTTTCCCAACCCCTTTGTAAAGCCCAGGGATTCCATATTAAATTCCCGAACCAAAAATTAGGACCTTTTAAAAAACTGGATATGAACCTTATGACCATGAAACCACTGACCCTATGTTTACTATTCATTCTTTTTACATTACCTGTCCTCTCACAACTGCCAGATGCCACGCTGTCTGCCCGCGAGAAGGAAATCGTTATAGATTCCATATGCAGTAAATTACGCTCCACTTACGTCTTTCCTGAAGTTGCCAATCAAATGAACGAGCACATCCAATCAAAACTTCAGCAAGGGGATTATACAGCCATCCTCGATCCGGTGGAGTTCGCGAATCTTCTTACTACCGATTTGCAGTCGATAAGTAGAGACCGGCATCTCCGGGTTTCTTTTTCCCCCGAGGAAATCGCAGAGCAACAAGTGGTAATAAGCGCAGAAGACAGTTTGATGTACAGGAACCGCTTTATCAGCCGGATGAAACAATCCAATTTAGGTTTCCGGGAGGTAAAAATTCTTGAGGGTAATATTGGTTATCTTGATTTGAGGGGATTTTCGAATGTTGAATTTGCCGGAGAGACGGCCGTTGCGTCAATGAATTTTTTGAGTAATTCCGATGCGATCATCATAGACCTCAGGAACAATGGTGGAGGAAGCCCTACCATGATACAGCTGATAAGCAGTTACCTGTTTGGAAGCGAGCCGGTGCATTTAAACAACTTTTACTGGCGTCCAACAGACACCCATTCCCAAACCTGGACATTGCCCCACGTACCGGGAACCCGCAGTCCGGACACCCCGGTGTATGTCTTAACCAGTAACAATTCCTTTTCGGCTGCGGAGGAGTTTAGCTATAACCTGAAAAACCTGAATCGTGCTACCCTGGTTGGGGAAACCACGGGAGGCGGAGCACACCCTGGCGGTCCGGTGGTGGCTACAGACAGATTCATGGTCTGGGTGCCCACAGGAAGGGCCATTAGCCCGATCACCGAAACGAACTGGGAGGGAACCGGGGTAAGTCCGCATATCGATGTCCCGGCTGGGGAGGCTTTTGACACCGCCTACAGGAATGCCCTGGAGAGCCTGCAACTTGCGGCGGATCAGGAACTAAAGGCCTTTTATGAATGGCCGCTTGCCCGTTTAAAGGTGAAGAGCAAGCCGGTCGTACTTGATGCCGCTACTTTAAAAAAATTTGCAGGTACCTACGGCCAGCGAAGCATCACCCTGGAAAACGGCAGCTTGTACTACCAGCGCGGCCAGGGAACTAAATACGAGCTTTACCCTTACGGACCCCGGGAATTTATGTTGAAAGGGCTCGACGATTTTCGTATCCACTTTATATCGGACAATGGTAAGGTCACCGCTTTGCAGGGGTTATATGAAAATGGCCATACGGATCAAAATCTGAAAGGAAGCTGATAAAATTTCCCGCGGTGGGTATGAACAGCCTGTGAAGAGGAGCTGTTGACCAGGAGGCAAACCGTTTTGAGCCTGCTATTTGGTCATGGTAATGGTCGCCACCACGTTCACTGCAACATCCGGAGTTCCGGGGTCATCATCTATATCCACAAAAATGCTGTCTCCCAGGGAAGCCACAAAAGTTGTGGAAGATATGGATTGGATGTTCACCACGATTTCATCAGGTCCCTCAAAAAGGGTTAGTGTATCACCATCCCCGCTGAGGCTCCAGGTGCCGCTATCCGAACCGCCTCCGAAGCTGGATGTATAGGTATTATCTGCATTAAAGGTTAAGGAACCCGTAACTTCAGGTTCCAGGGAATCGAAGAAAAGGTCCTGTTGGCTGGCCGCCTCCGCGGGAGAAAGCCCCACCTCATCTACAAGGTAATCCACCAGTGTTTGGGAACCCACTGTAGCCTCAATATCCAGTGCCGAGGAAGTCCAGGTGCCAATTAATAACTCGGAGGTCCCTGCGCCGGAATCGTCATCATCACTGCAGGCAGCAACAAAAAGTAAGAGGATCGCCATCAGGTATCCCGCTAAACGTACACTATAGGTTTTCATAACGAATATTTTGGTTAACTACTTAGTTTATAATAGATAACGCCGAAATGATAACTTATTATACGCAACTACACTTATATCGGGCCAGGAAGGGTGAAATTTTAAAAGTTGTAATGAATTCGGATCAATTCATTTCAATAGAATAGAATAAAATAAAAAACCTGTAAATCAGCTGTTTACAGGTTTCTTTGTTGTGCTTTAGATGCACTTAGCGGAGGAAGAGGGTCTGAAAGGGATTGACAAAATGCCCTCTTTTCAGGGCTTTTCAAGGGGTCAAAATTCAGGTGACTCCGAAAGGGACACCGGTTTAACGAAAATTTAACGATATTTTGCATATTTGATTTATCAAAATCTTCATAGACTTAAATGCCATATACGAAAGGCGCAATGGTATAATATCATTTCACTTTTCATAGTTCATTGATCTCTTTTTCTACACTGCGATACTTATCTTTAACGTCTTCACCTAAATAGAAGTCAAGTAGGTCTTTTTTTGATAAAGTTCCTTGATCTAAAAACCTTTTCAAATATTCTTGGTTGAATTCCATCAATAGAATCGATTTCTCCAATTGTTTTAAAATAGATTTGTTGTTTTCAATATTACTATAAACCATTGATTTTATTGTCAATATTTCATTAATATCTTTTATAATACGGTTCACCATTATTGCTAAAATATCTTTATCAAGTTCGATTTCCTTAGCATTTAGTGCAATGTCTCGCGCCAACATATATGCAATTGCTAAATTGCTGTAATCACCTTTTTGTGAATTGATTATTGCAGTAAAACCAACTCCAGGAATGTAACCTACATTCTCAAAATTCTTTAGAATTGAATTTTCAACCAGAGATATATCAAAAACGATCAAGCTAACTTTGCTGTCTCGATTGGCTTGTGCTTCTATTAGTTGACTCCAAGCTGTATCAGATTTTCGAGTAAAAATGTCTTTGCTTGCAATATCGCCTAGACGAACGCTTTTATCAAACTTACATTCGACCGCTATTCGTAAGTCAGGATTTCCATTTATTTCGCAAACAATATCACCAGTTTTGTTCTTGGATAAGTTTCCTGCCGAATTTCCCGTTAAGAAAGCTCGGTCTTTCAATCTTTTACCAGTAAAATACTGGTTCAAAAAATC
>CAYSVQ010000198.1:0-9882 GCA_964434565.1 uncultured Flavobacteriaceae bacterium
ATACGGGTGGGGCTTGAAAATAACGAGGTCATCAGGCAACATAACTTTGATATAAATAAAAGCATGTTTGCCCTAAAGGAAGCAAGATCGCTCTTCTATCCCACGATCTCATTGAATGCCAATTATACCAGGGCAGACGGGGGAAGGACCATTGACATCCCAGTTGGAGATCTACTCAACCCCGTGCACAGCACGCTGAACCAGTTGACCAATTCCAATGGCTTTCCCGTGCTGCAAAACCAATCGGTTTTGATCAATCCCGATAATTTTTACGATGCCAAGATCCATACCACCATGCCCTTGCTGAACTTTGAGATCATCTACAATAAAAGGATCAAGGCCCAACAAACCGCCCTACAAAAGGTAGAACTGGAAATCTATCAAAGGGAATTGGTCAAGGACATTAAAATTGCCTACTACAAGTACCTGCAATCCCTGGAAGGCATCAGTATTTATGAAGATGCCATGCTGGTTGTGAGGGAAAACCAAAGGGTGAACAGATCCTTATTCAAAAATGACAAGATCAACCGTACATCGGTCCTGAGGAGCGACAATGAGGTAATCCGCATGGAAGCCGAACTGGAGACGGCTAAGCAGGTCAGCAACAACGCCAGGGCCTATTTTAATTTCCTGCTCAACCAAGGACTCGACACCGAAATCGAGGTCGAATTGGACAGTGACAGTCTGCCCATTGCACTGGTTGAAGATAATACCCTGAACAGGGAAGAACTTTCAAAATTGGATGAGCTAAAGGATCTAAATGAAAACGTGGGGAAACTTACAGAATCCCATTGGTATCCAAAACTGAGCGGCTTTGCCGATTTCGGCTTTCAGGATTTTGATTTTGACATCGATAAGGAATCCCGATACTATTTTGCCGGTATTGGCCTGGAATGGAACATCTTTTCGGGGAACAGAAACAAGTATAGGCTCAAACAGGTGAAAGAAGACCAAAAGAAAATCAGTTCCCAAACCAACAATGTGAAGCAACAATTATTGCTACAGTTCCAGGTGGCCCAAAACAATCTGAGATCGGCCCTGGAACAATTTGGGGCCCATAAAGACCAGGAAGCATCGGCCAAAAAATACCAGGACGACATTAGCAGGCTCTACAAAGAGGGACAGACCATCTATATCGAACTCCTGGATGCCCAGAATCAATGGATAACCACCCGGCTCAACACGAACATAGCCCTGTATGAATCCTGGATCGCCTTTGCGGAACTGGAAAGGGCCAACGCCACATTTAACTTAAAATAATAAATCTAATGAAAAACAAGGTAAAACAAATAGATAACTATGTAGCCTTTGCACTGGCCGGATTGCTACTGAGCTGTAACAACACTGAAAATGCGCAGCAAGGAAATCATGAAGTGGCCGTAAACCTTTATTCCGTTGAGAGTGAAGAAATGGTGCAACCCGTACATGCATCGGGTTTATTGTTTTCTGAAACTGAGGCCGTATTGTCATTTAAAATCGGCGGTATCATTCAAAAAATATTTGTAGAAGAAGGAGATGCTGTAAAGAAGGGGCAGCTTCTTGCCAGACTGGATCTAACGGAGATCAATGCGCAGGTTATCCAGGCAAAAAATGGCGTGGAAAAATCCGAGAGAGATCTTGCAAGGGTCAAAAACCTGTATGCCGATAGTGTCGCTACATTGGAAAACCTCCAGGATCTCACCACTTCCTTGAACGTGGCAAAAGAAGGAATGCGGATCGCAGCATTCAATCAAAGATTTGCAGAAATAAGAGCGGTATCCAATGGCAGCATTGTAAGAAAAATGAAAAACCAGGGTGAACTTGTCTCGGCAGGAATGCCTGTTTTCTTCATGAATGATACCGGTGACGACCAGTGGAAGCTCCAGGTAGGTATTGCGGACAAAGACTGGATTAGGCTAAAGGAAGGCGACAAGGCCACAGTAACCTTTGATGCCTATCCGGAAACTGAATTTGAGGGGACCGTCCTTCGGCTGGCAGAAGGAGCCGACCCCACCAACGGATCGTACCAGGTGGAAATTCAAGTGGACCCTAACGGTAAAAAGTTCGCCGTGGGCTTGTTTGCCGAGGCAAAGATTACCCCATCTCAATCCAAAAGTTATCAAGTGATCCCGGTAGAAGCACTGGTAGATGGTTCGGGTGAAAAAGGATTTGTCTTTACCATGGATGGCAAGGACAAGGTAAAGAAAGTACCTATCGAAGTAGCCTTCATGCTGGACAATAAGATGGCTATAAAAAGCGGTCTTGAAAACATTCAATACGTAATCTCGGCTGGATCAGGGTACCTGACAGAATATTCTACTGTCAAAGTGATTGATGATGGCGAAAAAGACAATGAGCCCCTATAATTAATTCCTATACTATAGAAAGATGAAAAACATCATATCATTTTTTGTCAAAAACGCTTCATTTACCATTGTATGCCTGATGGCCATTCTTGCACTGGGCATAAACTCACTGGTGAACATGCCTCGGGGCGAGGACCCGGAAGTGAACTTCCCCCGGTTCTTTGTAGTAGCTGTGTATCCCGGTGCATCCCCGCTTGACATGGAGGACCAGGTAGTGGAGCCTTTGGAAAACCGCATTAATGAGCTTGATGACCTGAAAAAGTTCAGAAGCACCATAGAGGATGGCCTTGTTGTCATTGATGTGGAGTACGAGTTTGACGTAGATCGGGACGAAAAATACTCTGAAATAGTGCGGGAGGTCAATGCTGCCAGGAACGAACTGCCGGATGACCTGTATCTTTTGGAAGTGCAGGAGTTCAACTCATCGGATGTGAACATTTTTCAAATGGCACTCATATCTGAAACCGCTGCCTATGCTGAAATGGAAGAAATCGCCGAGAACTTTGAAGAAGAACTGGAAAAAGTATCAGGATTCAAGAAGGTGGAAACCTGGGGGTATCCCGAGCAGGAAGTAAGGGTAGAATTGGATCTGCAAAAAATTGCCCAACAAGGAATACGCCTTGACTATGTATATGGCGCACTGCAATCCGAGAATGTAAACATCCCCGGTGGGGCCATTAACATGAACAGCAGACGGTTCAATGTAAAAACCAGTGGGGACTATGAAGACCTGGAGGATATTCGCAATACCGTGGTTTTTGCGGATAATTATAAGATCATAAAGCTTCGTGACATTGCCACGGTAGAGCTCTCCTATGAAGAAGAGCACCACCGCACCCGGTTTAACGGCCACAAAGCGGTATTGATAACCGCTAGCCAGAAGGACGGAAAAAACATTTTCGATGTAGGTAATGATGCATGGCCGATCATCGAGAAATTTAAATCGACCCTTCCGGACCATGTGGATATGGTGGTCAATTTTGACCAGTCCGAAAACGTGAAGTACCGGTTGAAGAGCTTTGCGAGGGACTTTGGTATCGCAATTTTATTGGTGATGATTACCCTATTGCCACTCGGTACACGTGCATCCCTAGTGGTGATGATCTCCATTCCACTTTCTCTTTCCATCGGTCTGTTTGTGATGGATATGCTTGGCTATACCATCAACCAGCTCAGCATTGTGGGTTTGATCGTGGCATTGGGAATACTGGTTGACGATGCGATTGTAGTGGTAGAGAATATTGAGCGGTATTTAAGAAACGGAGCAACAAAGATGCATGCCTCTATTGAAGCGGTAAAACAGATAGCCATGGCAGTGATAGGGGTTACCGCCACTTTGGTGGTATCCTTTCTTCCGCTATTGTACCTTCCCGGAGGTTCGGGAGATTTCATCAGGGGCTTGCCTATGGCAGTGGTCACTACTGTGATGGCTTCTTTGCTGGTCTCATTGACCATTGTGCCATTTATTTCCAGCCGTATTCTGAAGACGCACACAGGTACGGGTGAAGGTAACATCTTCATGAGGGCGTTGCAGCGATTTATCGATAAATACTACTCGAAAGTGCTGGACGCTGCGTTGGCAAGACCATGGCTCACCATATTGTTGGCAGGGGGTTTATTGCTCGGGTCATTTGGTTTGGTCCCTGTCATCGGGTTTAGCCTTTTTCCAAAATCCGAAAAACCACAATTTCAGATCAATGTGGAGTTGCCCATCACGGCCAATCTGGACGAAACAGATCGGGTCGTTCAGTACATTGAAGGAGTGCTGCTGGAGCGGGACGATATCACTTATTTTACGTCCAATGTCGGAGCGGGCAACCCTACCGTCTACTACAACGTGAGACAGCGAAATGAACAACCCAATTTCGCTCAATTATTTGTCCAGCCTAATTCCCATTCCTATGAGGAGAAGGAAGTGATCATTGATGAGTTGCAGGACAAATTCAGTCATTACCCCAACGCCAGGATACAGGTGATTGATTATGAGCAAGGCCCACCCTTGGAGGCCCCTGTAGCTATCAGGATTTTTGGAGAAGATCTGGATACGCTAAGGAGCCTGGCACTCCGTGTGGAAAAAATCATCGAGAATACCCCTGGTTCCCAATATATCTCAAATCCTATTGCGAACAAAAAAACGGACTTGAAGATCAGCATCCACAAGAAAAAGGCCGGATTGTACGGAATACCGACAGCAGCAATTGACCAAACGGTAAGAATGGCCATTGCCGGCTTGCCCATGGCAGAATTTTCCAAAGGGGAAGGCGAAGATAAAATCGATATAGTGGCTACACTGCCCCGGGACAAATTCCCTACCATGGAGGTATTGGATAATCTGTATGTATACTCCTATACAGGAAAGGCAATCCCATTGCGACAAGTGGCTGACATCACCTTCGAATCCGGTTTTTCGAGAATTTACCATTATGATGAAGCACGGTATACTTCCGTAAATGCCTATGCGGTAAGCGGCGTCAAATATGCCACACTCAACACAAGCATCATACAGCAGCTTGATCAGATGGAATTCCCGGAAGGATATTATTATAAAGCGGCCGGGGAGCTGGAAAATGCAGAAGATGCATTTTCAGGGGTTGAGATTGTAGGGATGATTGCCGGAGTACTCTTTTTGTTGATCTTAATCCTTGTATTCGGATCATTCAAAAGTTAAATGATAGTACTTTCGGTCATACCTCTTGGCATGATCGGTGCATTTATCGCACTTTGGCTCACGGGTAATTCCTTGTCCTTTACTGCCGCCGTAGGGTTTATCGCACTCATAGGAATTGAAATAAAAAACTCCATCCTGTTGGTGGATTTTACGAATCAGCTTCGATCCGAGGGAATGGAACTGATCGAGGCCATCAAAAAGGCAGCAAAAACAAGATTTGTCCCCATTATGCTGACCACACTGACCGCTACTTTGGCCCTGGTGCCTTTGATTTTGGATGCCAATCCATTGTATTCGGGACTGGTAGTGGTGCTTATGGGCGGGCTTATAAGCTCTACCCTCCTGGCATTTCTCGTGTGTACAGTGGTTTACAAATTGATCCCTCCGGTAGTCGAGGTTACCTAACAAAAAGAAGCTATAAAAGAATGATTCCTATAAAAATTAAGTCACCCTAAAAGTCAAAACAATGAAAGAATACATATTAATTACAGGAGCATCCTCAGGGATCGGCCATGGAATGGCGCAGCAGCTTGCGGCCTTAAAATACAACTTGATCCTCACTGCCCGCAGTGAAGATAAACTGAAAGTAATGCAAAAGGATTTGTCTTCGAAGTATGGAGTTGTTGTGCATTACATCGTCAAAGACCTGAGCAGGACGGATCAGGCGAAGGAATTATATAATGAGATCAAGTCAGCAAACTATCAGGTGTCACATTTGGTCAACAATGCCGGATTTGGCAATTATGGCAGTTTTTTGGAAACATCCCTGGAAGATGAGTTGAAGATGATCGATCTCAACATCAGCAGCCTGGTGATACTTACCAAAATGTTCGCAAAAGATATGATAGGTCGAAAGTCTGGTAGGATCATGAACGTATCTTCTCTGCTCGCATTTTTGCCTTTTCCTTACTATTCAGTGTATTCCGCTACGAAGTCTTTTGTCCTGGCCTTTTCAGAGACCCTTGCGGCAGAACTGGAAGGAAGTGGCGTTGTGGTTACCACGCTTGCCCCCGGTACTACAGAAACGGCATTTGTTTCATCGGAAATGAAGGAAACCAACCTACTAAAATCCAATAAACCAACACCCGTAAAAATAGTGGCTACAGCCGGGGTGGAACTTTTGTTGCACGGAAAAGGAAAGAAAATCGTGGGATTTCAAAACCGATTCCACGCAATTCTTGCAAGAATACTACCCAGTTCTGCGATGATGAAAGTTAAGAAGAAACTCGCAAGCGTCAAATCCTAATGTAACCTCTCCTAAAAAACGGACTGTGAAAAATTAGACACAAAAGCTAATATTAAAACAGTCATCTAATGAATAAGATTGAGTTTACGAAACCCACCGGTAAAGGTTACCTAAATTGACCTTTTGGCGAACACTTGGGAAGTAAAGTGATAGGTATGGGAAAATGAACTTTTTTATTTTTTTAGGAAGTTTATATATACCTGGGTTTCATTTCAACTAACCTGTGAGATGATTCGTCCCAAAAACATTTCTGCTATGAAACTCCGATTTCCACCGAAACTTAATTACATTCCTCATTTTGGCAGATTGGACAGGACCGTTCAAGTGTAAATTAATTTGACAATTTAGCGTTAAAAAAGTGTACACAATAACCTTGTCCTTTTCCTAAGATATTCGTCAAAGCATTAAAATACAGACAATTACCTTTATGGTATAAAATTAGCTGTCCCTATAATGTACCAGCCCACCGTAATCTTAATCTGGTATGTCAGATTTGTGATTTAGACAAGGGTTTCGGAACTATCAATCAGAAAACACGTATCATGTTCAAAAATTATTTAAAATCTGCCTGGAGGAACCTGTTTGGCAGCCTTTCCTACACCATCATTAAAATCATTGGGCTATCGATAGGAATGGCCTGTGTACTTCTTATTGTCTTCCATGTGAAGGACGAACTCAGTTATGACCGATCATTCTCAAAGTCTGACCGTATCTTCAGGGTGACGAACGAGAATTTTGGCGAGAATGCCCGACATTGGGCGGCGACACCACCTCCTATGGGCCCTGAAATACAAAGAGATCTGCCAGAGGTGGAACTGGCCGTGAGATTTCATCGTCCTTCAGAGTATCAACTATTAAGCTACACCCCAGAAGCAGGAGAAGTGAGACAATTTAAGGAGGTTGGGGGCTTTATAGTTGACCCTGGTGCTGTTGAAATGTTCGACCTCCAATTTGTACAAGGCAATCCAAATACCGCACTTGCCGAAATGAACAGTATCGTTCTAACCGAGGAAACGGCAAATAGATATTTCGGCGAAGAAAATCCTTTGGGGAAGACCATAACGGACGACAATAGAAGGATCACACTTAAGGTCAACGGGGTCATCAAGAAATATCCTTTTCAGACCCATCTGGACTTTGATTATTTGATCTCGATGCCTACAATAACCAACTATCAGGACGAAGGGTCTTTGGCAAGTCGTGGATGGTCGGGTTTCTATACGTATATCCTCATGAAAAAGGATGGCTCTTTAGAATCTTTACGTTCCAAGATGGAAGAGTTTATGGTAGCGTTTTACGAACCTCATGGAGAAACCCGTTCCGAAACGCTTTCACTAAGAAATCTCCGCCTTCAACCTATAACGGATATCCATCTACATTCCAAGCTCGAAAAGGAAATGAGTGTCAATAGCGACATAACCTACATCTATATTTTTTCTTTCATAGCGTTGTTCATACTTATTTTGGCCGCCGTCAATTTCATCAATATTTCTACTACACAATCCTTTGGCAGGGTCAAGGAAATAGTTGTGCGCAAAGTGATGGGTGCAAAAAGGAAACACCTCGTCCAACAGTTCCTAACGGACTCCTTTCTGACCACTTTGATAGCTATACTCATAGCCTTGGTATTATTTGCGGTCGCCATTCCTTATTACGGAGATCTGACCTCAAAACCGTTCCT
Source organism: uncultured Flavobacteriaceae bacterium (assembly GCA_964434565.1). Lineage (GTDB taxonomy): Bacteria > Bacteroidota > Bacteroidia > Flavobacteriales > Flavobacteriaceae > Zeaxanthinibacter. The sequence continues at coordinate 7,941 of CAYSVQ010000198.1, forward strand.
CCCGGAGAGTATTTTTACGATATCGAATTTTGGAATCCTAATTTTGTTGCTAGTAACCATAGGATTATTGGCCGGTCTCTATCCTGCTTTTTTTGTCTCGAAGTTCAATATTGTTTCATCTCTAAAGAACAGAAAAAATTCAGGTCCGGGTGTGAATATTGTGAGGAACTCACTTATCGTATTCCAGTTTGTCATCTCCTTATTTATGATAGTGGGCACGGTAATCATTTATAACCAAATGAATCTTTTCCATAATAAGGATTTGGGTTTTGACAAGGAACAGGTCCTAGCTATTACCATGTACCGGGACATTTGGGAAAACCTCGATGGCCTGAAAGGAAAAATGCTTGAAAACCCGTCCATTCATAGTTTTTCGATTGCTACCGACATACCCGGGGACAGGTTCGCATCTGCTTTTTTGACACCCCTCGGAAACGCACAAGAATTTTCCAATGGATTCGATACACGGTTGACTCTTTCTGATGAAAAATTTCTGTCAACTCTAGATATTCCGATAAATGAAGGGCGGGAATTTTTCGACCAACTCCCAAATTTTAAGAATACCGAGTTCATAATAAACGAAGCAGCCGCTAAAATGTTCGGTACGGGCGACCCAGTTGGTAAAAAAGTGGTCGTTGGTAGGGATACGGCGAACATTGTAGGAGTGGTGGGTGACTTTAATTTTGCTTCTCTCCATTCACCGATAGAGCCCTTGGTAATCCAGTATAATCCTTATGCCGGGAACTACCTATTGGTCAAGGTAAAGCCGAACCATTTGCCACAAACTATCGAATTCCTTCAAAATAGTATTGAGTCTTTGGCATCGTCAAGTGCATTTTCCTATTCGTTCGTCGATTCCAGGTTGAACGAACTATATGCCACTGAAAATGTAATGGGCAAAGTGTTCAATGCCTTTGCCCTGCTCTCTATATTTATCTCATGCCTTGGGCTTTATGGTCTTTCGGCCTATGCCGCTAGAATCCGTACAAAAGAAATAGGCATACGCAAGGTGCTCGGTTCCAGCAATATGGATATCGTGAAAATTCTGTCCATTGATTTTTTAAAGCTGGTATCCATTGCAATTATTATAGCGTTGCCCCTTACATACTTCGCGATGGAAAGATGGTTGGAGGATTTTGCATATCATATCGATGTTCAATGGTGGATGTTCGGGCTGGCAATAACGATTGTGCTGGCAATTGCCGTAGCTACCCTCGGCTATCAGGGTATAAAATCTGCGCGAGCTAATCCTGTTAAAAGCTTGCGTACAGAATAGTCCAAGAAAAAGGCCGTTTTAGGGTCGTTTTTATATATCAGAATCCATAACCAAGAGTGCTCCCAATGCTGTCCCATTGAGTAGCTTGGTCAACTATTCTCTTATGAGACACTAGTAGCGTAAGTAAACCACCCACTAAGGTCCCATAAAAGCGACTATTAATAGAATTCAGAAAAGTTTAGGAATAGGTATGGGATATTGAACTATTGAAAAGACTCCATGAAGTTTAGAAATACCTGGGGTTTTTTACTATTCTATTTTTAAGAGAGAGTCCAAAAAAAAATGCTCGTTTTATGAGACGTTCATTTTAAATTAAAACTAAGGAAGAGTAATTTCTAATCCCTACACCACTGTAAAATTATTGGACTTTTTATGTAAACATTTTTTACTGAAAATCCAGGCGTTTTTATATATAAGGCAATAACCATTTGATTTTAAAATACTTGTGATTATGGCATAATTTTAGGAAAAGAATAAACATATTTAGGATTTTGTCATATAACTTCCTGTTGGACCATAATACAGCCAGCGCTTATTCATTCGTTAGAATTAAATCATGCTAAAAAATCATTTCAAAATCGCGTTGAGAAATCTTGGAAGAAACCCAATGTTTTCCTTGTTAAATATTCTTGGGCTTTCTGTTGGCCTGGCCGGTGCCTTCCTCAT
>CAYSVQ010000199.1:0-15125 GCA_964434565.1 uncultured Flavobacteriaceae bacterium
TTATTCTGGGTTGTCCATGTACTGGGTAAATGGTAAACACTTAAATCGGGCAATTCCTGTCCGTACAGGTTCTCCCGGGTTTCTTCTACCGTCCTGTCCTCTGTTGCATTCTTGCAGCATACGGTCATAAGGACTACGCCAATCAATAAAATCCTAAAAAACTTCATTCTTACCATTTTCCGGCTTCTCTATATCCCGGGCACACCTGAACCCAAGGTTTCTGATCGCATAATTGCCCTTTACACTGCTTCGAAAGGCATAACGCATAAATGCGGCATAATTCATCAGGTCTGAAGCTCCTATCGCGCTGCTCCCACAGAAAAGGTTATTATCAGTATTTTCATCCCTTCGTGTTTCCCCTGAAATTATTATGGAATTAAAATCCTGAGTCCACTCCCACACCAGCCCATGCATATCGTAAACGCCCCAGTAATTTTTGTAGGTGCTCCCAACTTCCTGTTTAAAGGATTTAGGTTTTTCGTACCAACTTAAAATAAAGGCATTGTACCCGTCTGTTTTTCTTGCATCCGCCTGGGTTTCATCGGCCATAGCAACATATTCCCATTCATCCAGGGTAGGAAGGCGTTTCCCCCGGCATTTGCAATACTCCCTGGCCGCGAACCAGGAGACATTGGTTACTGGTCCTTCGGGAAGCTCTCCGCTTTTAATTTCCAGATCGTTTTCCCAATGATTCAAATAACCGGCATCCGCAAATAATGCCTTTACCCTGGACTTTCGCCACTGGGGATAAGCTTGAACGAATTCCCGAAATTCCCTGTTAGTTACCTGGTACTTATCAATATCGAAGGCCTCCACTGAAACCATTATCGAATCATTTCCATAAAGTGGAACATAGCTGCCTGCTTCAATTACAATCATTTCAGTTTCCTGGGAAACCAGTATCCCGGTAAACAGAAATAAAAACAGGCAAGTAACAGCTTTATACATTTTAATTGGATTTAACTCCTCGTTTATCTGCGCCTGGATTTCACCATTTCCTCCGTAACCTCGCTTCCATTGTTGCCCCAGCTGTTGTAAACATAGGTAAGAACATTTGCAACTTCCCGGTCGCTGAGGTTCTGCGCGGTCATAACACTATTATATTTTTCACCATTTACGGTAATTTCTCCGGATTTGCCATTGAGTACAATATCTATAGTTCGTTCCACATTTTCATTCATGTAATCTGCCTTCGCAAGCGGCGGGAATACGGAAGGAATTCCATTACCACTGGCCTGATGGCAAGCCACACAGGTCCTGCTATATATATTCTTTCCCAACTCCATTATTTCCGTCATATCGGGTGATTCCGAAGGCCTGGATGCCGCAAGTTCTTCTTCTGACACGGGCATTTCCTGTATTGCTCCGCCTTCGGGCAAATATATCCCTTCCTGGATCTTTCCTGAAAATACCCGTTCATTCTTGTCTCCTTCGGCCTTTATCTGGGCAAGTGCCCCTTTATTAAATGCCCTGAAGATGGAATGATCTACCAATATATATTCCCCCGGGACCTCAATCCGGAACTCCACAATTGCCGCGCCACCTGCCGGAATGAGGGTGGTTTGCACATTTTCGTTCACCAGGCCTCCTCCCTCAACATAAACTTTATCAAAAATCTCCCCGATGACATGAAAGGAGGATATGAGGTTCGGACCGCCATTACCGACATATAGTCGGATGGTTTCCCCTACTTCAGCGGGAAGCGCGTTATCGCCTGTCATGGCTCCTACCTTTCCGTTAAAAACCACATAATCCGCATCTTCCTCGATTGCTTTTCTCATGTCGAATGGCTGCAGGCCAGGATCCCCGAATTCCCCTTTTGTATAAAAGTCACCCTGCATAATATAATACTCACGGTCAACATCGGATAACCCATTCTCAGGTTCCACAAGAATAAGACCGTACATGCCATTGGCAATATGCATCCCTACCGGTGCCGTGGCACAATGATACACATACAGGCCCGGGTTGAGCACTTTGAAAGAAAAAACCGTTTCATGGCCCGGGGCCACAAAGGAAGATTCTGCACCACCACCGGGACCATTTACAGCATGAAGATCTATATTATGGGGTAACTTATTGTCCGGATGATTTTTAAGATGAAATTCCACTTCATCACCAACCTTTGTTCTGATAAAACTTCCGGGCACGGTGCCGTCAAAAGTCCAGTAAACATATCGAACTCCAGCGGTAATTTCACTTTCCTGTTCCAGGATCTCCATATCCACAACCAGCTTTTTTGCCTTCCTCTTGCCCGTGGGTTTGGGCACGTAGGGAGGCGCTGTCAGTTCGGCATTCATAGTCTGGCTAACATCAATATCTTCAGGTTCAATATCCTTACTATCCTCTTTACAGGAACTTAAACCCATCACGATAAGGATTGTTAGCAGCAGGTTTTTAAAATGAACGCAATTAAAATGAAAGAACTTCATGGCGGGATTATTTATCGGTTATGTAAGATAGCCCATCTTATGGCAAATACAGGGAATAACAAAAAAAATACAGAATTTTCTGTAACCGACTATCCCCGCAGCCCTCCTCCCCGCCATTGCCCTTTTGCATAAAATGATTATATACAGCTTTTATTTATGCGGGTTGGTACACCCGAAAGGATAAGTATGCCAATGAGTACCGGGAAACAGTTGAAAACCTCAGAACACCATGCAATCTTCTTCCCGCTTTACTTAAATCGAATACATATCTTTACCATGCTACTTCTACAAACTGTTTCATGCCACAGCCATTCGCTTTCTATAAAGACCAGATTAAAAAACATGAAACGGATTTGTCCGCAGTAAAAGGGCGCCTTTTCACTACCAGCATGCTTCGCCTGCTGGTTTTTTGTCTTGCTGTTGCCGGGATATTTTTCGCCTTTAGTGAGCCAAAAATAGTCCTTGCCATCTTCCTGCCTGCCGCGATCCTTTTTCTTTTTCTGGTTTCCAGGTATACGGATTTACAATACCAGCGTGCAAAATTACAGGCGCTTTCAGAAATCTGTAAAACGGAATTAAAAGTGCTCAACCACGATTTTAACAGTCTTTCCGAAGGAAACGAATTTAAAGATCCGCAACATTATTTTAGTGAGGATATTGATCTGTTCGGGAGGGGGTCCTTTTATCAGTATGCCAACCGGACGGCATTAAGGCAGGGTAGTGACACCCTGGCTTCACTTCTGACGCAAAATACGATCGAAGACATTCCGCTAAAACAACAGGCAGTAAAGGAGCTATCCCGAATGCCCGAATGGCGGCATGAATTTTCAGCCATTGCCTCCCTGACCAGGACAGAAATCACCACCGATGCCATTGTAAAATGGCTTGGCAGTTACTCCGGCTTCGTTCCTTCAATAATGAAATTTTTACCGCTCATATTCAGTTTGGTCGCTGTAGGTTTAACTCTCCTTTTCTTTTTGGCTTTTGTACCGTTTTCCTATGTAGTGATCTGGTTCTTTTTTGGATTGGGTATTTCAGCGGGATACGCCAGGAGAATCACGAAACTCATCTCCAATACGTCAAACATGGAGAACCTTTTCAGGCAATACCACCGCTTGCTGCTTATTCTGGAGGAAACAAATTTTGAATCGGAATGGCTCAGAACTCAAAAACATCAAATACTTGGAGACCATCGAAGCTCAAAACTTTTCAGGACGTTTGCCGATCATTTAAACAGCCTCGACAGGAACATCAATCCATTTTACCTGCTGTTGGCCAACGGCTTCTTTTTGCGATCGCTTACGCACTGCTATCTGATTGAAAAATGGATTCACAAGCACGGGGCTTCGGTAGAAAAATGGTTTAATGTCATCGCCTTTTTCGATGCGTACAATAGCCTGGGCAATTTCGCCTATAATCATCCTGAATATAGCTTCCCGTTAATTTTGAACGGAAATGCAGTATTGAAAGCGAGTGGTTTGGGGCACCCGCTGATACATCCGGAAAAGAGCATCCCGAACGATTTTGAAATTGAAAATCAGCAATTCTTTATCATTACAGGGGCAAATATGGCAGGGAAAAGTACCTTCCTCCGCATGGTATCCCTCCAAATCGTTATGGCCAATACGGGGCTTCCGGTTTGTGCGACTAAGGTGGAATATGGGCCGATTAAACTGATCACCAGTATGCGGACCAGTGATTCGCTTACTGATGAAGAATCGTATTTCTTTTCTGAACTGAAGCGGCTGAAATTTATCGTCAACGAGATACAATCCGACCGCTATTTTATTGTCCTCGATGAAATTTTAAAAGGCACAAACAGCATCGACAAGGCCAAAGGTTCCAAAAAATTTGTTGAACGGCTTGTAGTCACCAATTCAACCGGGCTCATCGCCACCCACGACTTAAGTCTTTGCGAAGTAGCTAAAGAAATGCCTCAGATCGAAAATTATTATTTCGATGCCGAAATCATTGAGGACGACCTCCATTTTGACTATACCCTTAAAAATGGAATCTGTAAGAATATGAATGCCTCCTTCCTGTTGAAAAAGATGGGGTTAGTATAATGGCCTGAAGTGATACTTCCGCGATCCTAACAATCTAATTGTCGTAGGGTTTCAATGAGAAGTTGCAATTACCGAATTATCCGTATTTTAATGTGAGTGCCAGCTGCCCGGTATGATAGGCTGTATGTGAAATAATCCTGCCAATGGCTTCGGCCTTGGTTTTGGTGCCAAACTCTTTCGTGGTGACGGTCTGTTGCCAATCACTTTCAGTTTGTTCTTCAATGATACCTTTTAATTTATTAAAGGCTTCCTCCTGGTAGTGCAGTAACGCTTCAAGGTTCGTCCACTCACCTGTATCACGCTGTGCGATAATAGTCTTCGCCTGTACTTTCAGATAAGAGGCACCAAAAACATTCTTCGCAAAAAGTAACTCCACATCGGCAATATGTCGGATCAGATAACCTGCGCTGTTTTTGGTGTTGATCAGTTTCCTGCTGAGGTCTTCAGCCCTTGCATCTATTAATAGGTTGGTAAACCTTGTACGCGCCTCTTTCCATGTTTCTAGATAGGATTGTGTTGTGCTCATACTGCGGAATTAAGAATTATATTGAAAGGTAACCTGGTAATATAATACAAATCGCTATAACCCTTAATACGATCAGACAGAGATTATCAAAAACACTATTTTGTATTTTTAGATAATCAGTTGTGCTCAAATAAAATATTGACCGTGAAATTTCTACGGATACTAATTGCGTTTGTTTATATCTCTTTACTGTCTTGTGCGAGCCGGAATGATAAAGAAATTATTTACGAACCTAAGCTTGATTCTTTAGTGATCAGGCAGATCGATTCTATTGGACACTCATACCTTGACCAAGGTGGAGTTATGGGTTTAGGAATAGCAGTTGCCAAAGAAGGTAAACTGATTTATAACCGTGCTTTTGGGCACATCGATTCAATAAAGACCAAACCGGCAACCGCCGACAGCTATTTTTTAATGGCTTCCATTTCAAAATTAGTATGCGCAACTATGACATTAAAGTTGGTCGAAGAAGAAAAATTAACCCTTGATCAAACTTTATATGACTTTCTTCCGGATTTCCCTATTGAGGATCAGGCCAAAAAAATCACGCTTCGACACCTTTTGTCTCATACATCCGGACTAAAGGATTATGCTGAAGTTATTGACAGTGTATATATTGAAACCGGCATTAATCCTACAACAGCCGATTATTTCAATTTTTTTCAGGACAACCAACTGGATTTTGAACCTGGCACACATTACAACTATTCCAATTCAGGATTTATCCTAATGGCTATGATTATAGAACATATAACTGATAAACCATTTGGTGAGGAATTAAACAGAATTATCAACGAACCTACAGGCCTTGACATAAAATTGATTGCAGATAGGGAATTTGAAGATCGCACTACTAAATTTTTCGAATTCAGGGATTCTTCTTTGGTATATAAACCTCATTGGACATGGATTAAAGGAGACGGCGGCTTGACTGCCACTGTAAAAGACCTTGCGCTTTTTCCTTTTTATTGGGCTGATGGTACTATAGTATCCCAGGACTCTTTTGCAGAAATGTGCAGTCCGACAAAACTTACTGATGGTATAAATACAGGATATGGAATGGGGGTAAGAACAGGACAATTTGAAGGGGAATACTGTATTGGGCATACCGGTGGGAATATAACCACCTCGGCTTTAATGAAATATTACCCCAATTTGAAAACCAGTGTTGTAGTTATGGTTAATACAGATAACTCCCCGGCAGATGCTCAGGTTATTGAAGGTTTTGTATCCCTGGCCGTGTTAAAAAAACCACAACCTATTCTTGAAAAAATTGAAATTAAAGATTTCGATGCTTTACCTTATATTGGTGACTATACATCCGCCCCAAATATGTACTATGGAGCAGAGAACCTATCCATCGTAACCTATAAGAATGAACCTCCTATATACTGGAAACCAAAAGGATCAGAAACCAGAGGTCAAAAGCTATACTTTTTAGGCGATCATGCATTTGGCTATGAAGGCTTTCCCATGGACCGGATAATTTTCGAAACCGATACCACAGGAAAAATCGTGGCTTTCAATACCTATTGGAATGGATTAAGAAAAGGTAGATTATTTAAAAAAGAAAATTAACCGGGCATAAGAGCAAAGTGCTTCCGCCAAAAAGCGGGCAGATTATACGGATTATGAATTGACAAGCATGAGTGCCAAAATAACTGGGCCGGTTTTTTTGATAACAGATTGTCAAATATGTTAATTTGTAGAAATTATTGATCTAAAACACAAATGTGAGTTTGACATTATTACCTGACGCTCCGGCCATGAAAGCTGTGCAACAACCAACAGCGTTGAGGCCTTGATAATATATGTTGTCTTATGAAAGTGAATTCATATAAAATAACCATGGGAAAAGCAGTTGAAATTAAAACGAAAGAAACCAATGCAAGTGTTGAAGATTTCATCAATGGGTTAAAAGATGAACAACAACGTAAGGACAGTTTTCAAATTGTCAAAATCATGCAGAAGTTAAGCAGGGAACAACCAAAAATGTGGGGAAGTTCAATGATTGGCTTTGGAATCAAGAGATATAAAAGCCCTAAAACAGGTCGGGAAGTCGACTGGTTCAAAATCGGCTTTGCTCCCCGCAAATCAAATCTATCGTTACATCTTGTTTTAGACCTGCAAACTCATGCTGATGCTCTGAGAAAATTAGGGAAGCATAAAACAGGCGTTGGCTGCCTATATATTAATAAGATCGATGATATTGACCTGAAAGTATTGGAAACCCTCATACAAAAAGCATTAAAAGACAAATAAATAGTAAAATTGATCAATAAAACGCCTGACAGCTAAGTATATGAAGATCTTAAAACCCCCTTTTATTCTATTTATAACGTCCCTCTTTCTCGCTTCCTGCGATTCAAAAGCGGAAAAGTCATTACCAAATGATTTAATCAAAGAAAACAAGAAAGAGGTTTTGCTGATCGGCACCTTCCATTATCATAACCCCGGGGCAGATATCGCGAAGACAAAATCATTTGATGTACTGGATGAAGAATCACAAAATCAGCTGGAATTGATCGCTGAAAAAATTCGTGAATTCAATCCCGACAAAATATTTGTTGAATGGCCGTTCGACGAACAAAAACATCTGGACTCTCTTTACAATATTTACCTGGAGGATACGTACTTTGACAATGACAGCTTATCTGAATTCTACAGGAAAAATGAAATATTCCAACTGGCATTCAGAGCCGCTTCTAAAAACAAATTGAAAGGTGTAGATGCCATAGATTTTCATGAAACCCAATTTCCATTTGATAGTTTAATGACCGTCATAGCCGTCAGTAATCAAAAAGATATTCAAAGCAAAATAGAAAACGGGATAAGGCATTTTACCACGGAGTTTGATGCCAGAATTGAACAAGGGGCATCCTTACTGGATCTAACTTACTATTTAAATTCCGGGGAGATGCGGCAGAAGAGCAATAGATTTCATACCGAAATACCTTTGCTGGCAGGAGCAAAAGATAATTTTATCGGCCCGTTTCTCTCATCGGAATGGCACAGAAGAAACCTTTATATGTGGTCGTTAGCGCAAAAGGGCATGGAACAGGATGATCATAAAATGGTATTGCTCCTTGGCGCCAGCCATGTAGCTATGATAAAAGATTATGTAGACAAAAGTGAAGAATGGAAGGCTGTAGAGTTGCAGGATATCATGGAATAACAGACTGGGGCGATTAGTGGTCTTTACCGAGGACCGGAAACTTAAGGGCGTAATGTACCTGCTATTAGAAAACAATGGGAAATCATAGAATATTCAAAATGCCATTTGCCGCTGTCTACCCGCATTATATCCATAAAGCGGAGAAGAAGGGCCGTAGCAGGGATGATGTTGATACCATTATATGTTGGCTGACAGGATATGATCAAAAAGCCCTGCAGCACCAAATTGGTAAGAAAACCGATTTTGAAACTTTTTTTTTACAGGCGCCACAACAATCCGAATGTTTCAAAAATTACCGGGGTCATATGCGGCTATCGTGTGGAGGAAATAGAAGACAAACTCATGCAAAAGATCCGATTTTTAGATAAGCTGATTGATGAATTGGCAAGAGGGAAATCAATGGAGAAAATTTTAAGAAAATAGAGGGAGATTAATGGATATGAACTTATCTGCAGCGAGCAAGCTTGAGTAATCCCTTCAAAGCAGGAACCCGGGCACGCCTATCAACACATCAACCCATCAACAAATCAACCACCAGTCATTACATAGGAATCATGAGCATGCGGGATGTCGAAGTAATCTCATTAATTCTGGCATATGGCTTCGTCGCTGCACTCGCCTCTACGACGGCTATCAATCAGAAAATGCCGCAATTAACCCTAAGCATTGTCTTAATTCCCCGTCTTACGGATTTTGTTATCTCTTTACCTTTGAATAAATATAATTTATGGACGCTATAATTACATCAACTTCATATAATTTGCAATTCACCCAGATAGCCTGGGTAATTAAAGACATTCATACAGCTAAAGGGCTTTTTCAAAACATGATTGGGGTAAGCAATTTCAGTGAAACGGTAACCACTAATTTAAAGGAGTATGACGGGACGTATTACGGGGAGCCATCTGAGGCCGTAAACCTCGTTGCCATGGCCTATTCAGGTGGAATTTTTATTGAACTCATTCAACCCCTTTCTGGGAATAGTATTTTTATGGATTATATAGACAATAATCCCTCCGGTGGGGTACAGCATGTCGCTTACAGCACAAGCATTACAAAGCTCGGCAAAGTTATTTCCGATTTTGAAAATAAGGGCTTTTCCGTAATAAGCAGTTTTGATACGCCAATTGCCAAAATTGTATTCTTCGATACCCGCAAGGAGATTGGTGTTTTTACAGAAATAATGGGCATTACTGCAGAAGGTGAAAAAGCTGTTGAGAAAATGAAAAATTAAATTTTATTAAAAAAACAACCATACCATGAAAACAATGACATGCCGGCAACTGGGGGGAGCCTGCGACCAGGCATTCCACGCAGACACTTTTGATGAAATTGCAGAACTGAGTAAAAAGCACGCGGCTGAAATGTTTCAGGAAGGAGATAAGGCTCACCTTAAGGCAATGGAAGAAATGCGATCATTAATGCAGGACCCTGAGGCAATGCGGCTTTGGTTTGAAAACAAAAAACAGGAATTCGATTCCCTTACGGAACAAGTGTAACAAACTGTCCAATTACTGAAGTATTGAGCTGGCTGCGTCCCTACGTCCCCCGCCATGACGGAGATAATGCAGTCGTTCAAGCAGTATAACGCGCTTTAACTCCAGATGGCACCCTGGTTTTTGAAAAGTGTCCGCCCGGATACAACTATTCAGGCGGACGAGGCAGCGCGGGTGCCGGGATAGCAAATCGTTTATAATACCAGATTCACGATGCCGGAACCGGTAAAAACGCTGTTCTGCACGTCGTGGCATCCCGGCAGTAACTTAACGGGTGGCTGCCTGTTAATTGATCTTATTCCTTCAGGTTTTGCGCTACTACCGGTCTCAATGCCGGATAATCAGTATAGCCTTTTTCCCCAGGGGTGTAAAAAGTGGATTTATCCGGGGGATTCAACGGGGCGTCGGTTTTAAAGCGTTCAACAAGATCGGGATTTGCGATAAACGGTACCCCAAACGCCACAAGGTCTGCATCCCCCTGGCTTAAGACTTTATCTGCTGTTCCCCTGGTAAAGCCACGATTGATTATGATGGTACCGTGATACAGCGGACGATAATGTTTGGCCACTTCCTGAATTGCCTGGGGGTTTCCCGATACGTCGGTAAAGGGTTCCGTAAGGTGCAAATAGGCCAGATCGAACTCATTCAACTTTTTAACTATATAGTCGTGCACCTCAATGGTACCCTCGTCAAGCATCATCCCCTGTATCCCGTGAAGTGAAGGGTTTAGCCGTACTCCAACCTTGTTGATATCGACGGCTGTTCCAATGGCTTCAAGGATGTCGAATAAAATCCTTGCCCGGTTTTCAACGGAACCACCGTACGCATCCTGGCGGATATTGGAATAGAGATTAAAAAACTGATGGAGCAAATAGCCATTGGCAGCATGCAGTTCAACCCCGTCGAATCCTGCCTCCATGGCATTTATCGCGGCGTCTTTGAAATTATTGACCGTCTCCTCAATCTCCTTTAAAGACATTGCCCTGGGGGTTACGGTATCTTTAAAGCCCGCAGCCGTAAATGATTTTTCATTCGGGTTAAGGGCAGAAGGAGCCATGGGTATCTTACCATTATGGAAATCGGGATGCGAAAGCCGCCCCGTATGCCATAACTGGGCGAAGATCTTTCCGCCTTCTCCGTGCACGGCATCCGTAACCAGTTTCCAGCCTTCCACCTGCGCTTTGGTGTAGATCCCGGGTACATTAATATATCCTGTCGCGTCTTTGCTTACATAGGTTCCTTCCGTAATGATAAGCCCTGCTGTAGCTCTTTGCCTGTAATAGTGCGCTGTTAATTCCGTGGCAGTATTCCCAGGGTTATCGGAGCGCCCCCGCGTCATAGGCGCCATAACGACCCGATTCTTCAACTTCAATCCTTTCAGGTTGACCGGATCCAATAATATTTGTGAAATCATGGGATGCGTTTTTAAATTAATTATTAAATTTGCTTGCATTATGCAAGTGCAAATGTATAGATAATTACTTGTATTATGCAAGTGGTTTAAGGAAAAGTTTATGAAGAAAGCAACCCAAAGATCGGATTGCCCTATTTGCACCTCCCTGGATGTATGGGGAGACAAGTGGTCGTTACTGATCGTCAGGGACCTGATGCTTGCAAAGGAATGCACCTATGGGGATTTTTTAAAGTCCGAGGAAAAGATTTCTACGAACATCCTGGCTTCCAGATTGCAATTTTTGGAAGTAAATGGGATTATACAAAAACTAAAGCATCCGGAGAGCAAGGCGAAGGTTCTGTACAGGCTGACGCCCAAAGGGAGTGATTTACTTCCCATAATGATTGAAATCAACAAATGGGCTGAAAAATATTTTGCCTTACCCGAGGAGACGAAAAATAACCTGAAAGCAGTAAAAGAAAAAAAGAGGCATCTGTAAAATCCAGGGATAAAGGCGGGGTTAAATTCCAGACCTGCCGGCTGAAGGAGGGCATGCAAATCAACCCGACTGTAGTCTATAAACTGGCGCAATAGGGCAAGCATTTCAACCCTCCTGCGACGGGCAGACAAATCAACACATCAACAAATCAACCCATCAACAAATCAACCATCCCTCAATACAGAGGAAACTCCGCGTATTCGGGATGAGGAAGTTATAACATTCAAATCGGCAACAACGGTGGGATGTCTTCGTCCCTACGCCCTCCCCATAGCATCATTTATTTTTGTTCCGGTGATACCACTTCAGGGCCTTTACATTACTGCCGCATGCCTTCATACTGCACCATTTGCGTTTTCCGTTTTTACTTGTATCCTGAAAAAGCCAGCCGCAATTCGGACATTCCTTTAGCCTGCCGAGCTTGTCTGAAAGCAGCAATTCATAGGCGTCCATTACGATCGGGCCCATCAGCCATCTGAGGTCGTCCCGGGGCAGATCCCATTTCCTTTCAAATCCTTCCGCTACCGGCTCAATTTTAAGGAGGGATAAATATTCACGGAGAACTGCGTTAAACCGGAGCAGGTCGGGCTTGTCCGCTGTCTGATCGCGGATGATTCCATAAAAAATCCGGTACATTAATTCCCGGAAGGCAAGCGCCTCTTCAAAGAACCGGTCCCCCTCCTCCCGGCCGGCTAGGGCTGCGGCTTCCAGTTTCCTGGCTTGTGATTCCTGCAGTATCCCGGCTCGTTTGCCCCAGGCGATCAAATCAATGGGATTATGCAGATAATCGCGTAAGGCATCCGTTTTCCGGTCGTGCACACTATTGACAAAATCAAGGCAAACCCTTCCGCCATCAAGGGCAATCCTGCTGATTTCAGAATTTTTTACCATCTATATGTATTTTAATGGTAAATTAGTATATTTACCTCCTATTTTTATTTAGATGGTAAAGTTAAAAAAAAACCTGATTGGTTTACCGTGTACGCGTTCTTATTGCGGCCGATTTATCCCTGCAAGGATTTTGATAACGAACCGCCATTCGGCCGACCAGCGATTTTTAATTACTATGTTGAACACAAACAATTATAACTATGATCACAAGAATCTGGCACGGAAAGACCAGGGGTGCAGCGGCCGATAAATACCTGGATTTCCTTTTGGATAAGGGCACCCGGGAGTACCGGGATACCCCGGGGAACATTAGCGTCAGGGTCTGGAAAAAACAATCCGGCACCCAATGCCATTTCTATACCGTAACCGAATGGGAAGACCTCGAAGCCATAAAACGATTTGCAGGGCCGGAATTTGAAACCGCTGTTTATTACCCGGAAGACAAAGGCATGCTCCTCGAATTCGAGAGACAGGTGCGGCACTATGAATCCTATGATGTTTCCACCTCTAGGATCAAAGAGTATGTTACCCGGTTAAACCTGCTGATGGACGGCGAGGCATGGGTGGGCGAAAACTTCCTTAACAGGCTTAATGGCCTCGAAGAAAGCCTTGCCTTTAAGGTCCCTTTTCCCGGGATGAATTCCATAGCCGCCATCATTTGGCACTGTAGCTATTGGGAAACTGTGGGTTTGCAACGCATCCTCGGAAACCACAGCTACCGGGACCAAACCGTTGGTGAACTCAATTTTCCACCCCTTGAAACGCTACGGGCAATGGGCTGGGATGCAATTAAAAACAAGTTCCTCAGCACCCACCGTGAACTCCTTGAGACCCTGGGCAGACAGACTGACGGTTTACTCTGCAGGGAATACCTTCCCGGGCTAACCTATGCGTACCTGATTGATGGTATCATCCAGCATAATGCCTATCATCTGGGGCAGGTGGTTTTGATCCTTAAAATGATCGGTCATTCCAATAAGGCGAAACAAGATTGAAACTTATGGATTAATTTTATACCTGAACCCGCGGCAATGCTGAATAATGTTAGCAAGGATTCCCGGTGTGGATATTGGAGGACAAATTATTTAACCTTAAAAGCGGGACCGGGGATGAAAATACTTCCCGGATTTTATACAGATGGATAGAAAAGTTACAATCCCCAACCTGGTGCTGCTCCTTGCCCTTTGTTTTCCGGCACTGGGTTTTTTTCAGCAAACAGACGGTGTTACGAAGGATCTGGCTTTGGTAGGTGCCACTATTTATCCCGATCCTTTAGAAGAGACTATCCCCAACGGAGTAATCCTTATTAAGGATGGTAAAATAAAGGAGGTTGGGCCCCACGGGAATATTAGAATCCCCGCCAATGCCAGGCTAATAAACTGCGATGGATTGGTGATAATGGCTGGCTTCTGGAACAACCATGTTCATTTTATGGAGCCCAAATGGCAGGAGGCTCATAGTATACCGCCTCAACAGCTGAGTGAACAGCTGAAAAACATGCTCGGCCGTTATGGATTTACCCATGCATTTGATCTGGCTACCCTGGACCTTCCCACCCTGCTGACCTTACGCGGCAGGATAAAAACCGGCGAGGTGGATGGTCCCGTTATATTAAGCGCGGGGGTCCCGTTTACTCCACCAGACGGCAGCCCCTTCTATATAGCGCCGCTAAAGCTGCCGGAACTTTCCACCGCTGAAGCGGCCCGGCAATATGTAAGAGCGCAGGTGGAAGCCGGGGCCGATGCCATTAAGTTATGGTCGGCTTCCCCCAATGGTGAACGCATCGTTACCATGCCTATGGACATCCTTCAGGCTGCCACGACAACCGCACACGAGCTTGGGAGGCCGGTTTTTGCCCACCCTACAAACATTGACGGCGTAAGAATCGCCGCTAAGGGCGGGGTCGATATTCTGGCGCATGTGGCTGCCGACGACCTTACAGACTGGGACTCTGAAACTATCAGTGCCATGCTGGCATCCCGGATGGCACTGATCCCTACCCTGAAACTGCATAAATGGGATCTGGAACGCACAGGTCATTCAACCGAAAACCACCCGCTGCTAAATACAGCCCTTAGCCAGCTCCGATCCTACCACCAGGCAGGAGGGAGTATCCTTTTTGGAACGGATGTTGGCTTTATGACGGATTACTCTCCTGAGGAGGAATATGTGCTGATGGCCGAAGCCGGCATGGACCATTTACAAATCCTGGCAGCCTTAACGACCACGCCCGCCAGTCGCTTTGGCTGGCAAAACCAAACCGGGAGGGTGGCCATAGGTATGGATGCCGACCTTGTTCTCCTGTCGGCCGATCCGGCGGTGGATATAAGTAACTTTACTAAGGTAAAATATACCATCCGCCGGGGTAAAATCATTTATCCCTAAGTGAAAGTAGGAGGTGCGAAGTATAGTTGGCAGTAGGCAGGGGGCAGTAACAATGTGTAGTAGTTGACAGCCCTTAACCCCAAACCCGGAACAGCGAACCTTGAACTTTGAACTTTGAACCCCTATTACTGCTTGTTTATTGAGCCGAAAAGATTAATTTGAAGTGGGGAGGGGTTAGCATTCCCCTTAACTATCGCAGTAACAATGGGTAGTAGTTGACATCTCTTAACCCCGAACCCGGAACAACGAACCTTGAACCTTG
>CAYSVQ010000200.1:0-5833 GCA_964434565.1 uncultured Flavobacteriaceae bacterium
TGAACGCCCCCCTGCTCACCGCGGGTGAATTCAAGAAAAGCGAAAGTGCGCTGGAGACCAAACTCGACAGGATTATCAGTGAACTGAAATTGGAATAAATGGAGTATTTCAAAAAAATCCTTCGCTTTGCCATCCCATATAAGCGTTTCGGGTTTCTCAATATTTTCTTTAACATTCTTTACGCCCTGTTTAGCGCGCTTTCTTTTGCCGCACTGATCCCTATGCTCGACGTGCTTTTCGACAAGACCAAAAAGGTGTATGAAATGCCCCGCTATACCGGCATGGGCGATATAAAAGATTATCTGCAAGCCTCCATTAACTATCGGATTACGGCCTTTTCCGGGGAAGACGAAATGAAAGGCCTGGTCCTGGTTATAGGACTGGTACTGCTGCTGTTCCTTTTTAAAAATCTCTTCAACTACCTTGCCATGTATTTCATCACATTTTTGAGGAATGGCGTCCTGAAGGATATCCGGAACGCCATGTACCGCAAGATCGTAGACCTGCCACTGTCTTTTTATTCGGAAAAAAGAAAGGGCGATGTAATTGCCAGGATTACTTCGGATGTATTGGAAATACAACATTCCTTCCTGTCGATTCTGGAACTGATAGTACGGGAACCCCTTACCATTTTATTCACCATAAGCGTGATGTTCTTTATAAGTGTGAAGCTTACCATCTTCGTTTTTATATTTATTCCTGTCGCGGGACTGATTATCTCCACTATCGGTAAGTCCCTTAAAAAGAAATCCGCCCTGGTGCAGCGCGAACAGGGGCATTTTCTTTCAATTGTGGAAGAGACACTCGGCGGGCTAAGGGTTATTAAGGCCTTTAATGCGGAAAACCGGTTTTACAATACTTTCAAGGCATCAACCACCCGGTTTTTCCATTTTTCCAACAGGCTGCTGAACCGCCAGAACCTGGCTTCCCCCACCGGCGAATTTCTTGGTATCCTGGTAATTGGGGTGCTTCTGTGGTTCGGGGGTAAAATGGTATTGGTAGACCAAACGCTCGATGCCTCAAGCTTCATTGCATATATGGGGCTTGCCTATAACATCCTCACCCCGGCTAAAGCCATCAGCAAGGCATCTTACGGAGTTAAGAAAGGAAACGCGGCTGCGGAAAGGGTCCTGGAAATACTCGAAACTGAAAACCCTATTAAGGAAAGGCAAGACGCTGTACAAAAAGGAAGCCTGGAGCGTGCTATCAACCTGCAGAACGTAAGTTTCAAATACGACAGTGAATACGTGCTTAAGGATTTCAACCTCGAAGTCGCCAAAGGCCAAATGGTGGCCCTTGTTGGCCAGTCCGGAAGCGGGAAAAGCACCATTGCCAATCTGGTTACCAGGTTTTATGATGTCTCCGGAGGTACGATCAGCATAGACGGCACCGATATCAGGGATATGAGCAAGAAATCACTTCGAAACCTACTGGGGCTTGTTACCCAGGATTCCATATTGTTTAATGATACCGTCAGAAGCAATATTGGCCTGGGGAAGGAGAATGCCACGGAAGAGGAAATTGTGGCCGCTGCGAAGATCGCAAACGCCCATGAATTTATTGTAGACCTGCCAAAAGGCTATGACACCAATATTGGCGATAGCGGGAATAAACTAAGCGGCGGGCAAAAACAGCGACTGTCGATCGCAAGGGCCGTGCTCAAGAACCCTCCGATCATGATTCTCGACGAGGCTACTTCAGCCCTCGATACCGAAAGCGAACGGCTGGTACAGGATGCCCTGGAACGAATGATGAAAAACCGAACCTCCATTGTAATAGCGCACCGCCTCTCTACCATACAAAATGCCAATACCATTGTGGTCTTGCAGAAGGGTGAGGTGGTGGAGAAAGGGAACCATGCAGCACTAATGGCTATGCAGGGCTTCTATTATAACCTGGTGGCAATGCAAACCCTGAAAGCATGATCCACAGAAAAATTAGCGGTGGCATTAAACTTTTAACTCACCGCGCAATCTTAAAACGATAATACAGTATATTTTGATTGCCGAAGAAACCCTGGTAAAGGAACTAAAAGAAAAGGATACACAGGCCAAGGCTTTTGAATCGCTGGTGGAAATCTATAAGCAACGGTTATACTGGCATATCCGCAGAATTGTACTCGACCATGATGACACAGACGATGTTCTCCAGAATACCTTTATCAAAATATACCGAAATATAGAAGGCTTTAAGGGCGACAGCAAGCTGTATTCCTGGATGTACCGCATTGCAACCAATGAAGCCCTGCAGTTTCTTAAAAACAAATCCAGGAAAGCGGGTGTCACCGGTGGCGAAATACAGGAACGTATGGCAAATAACCTCAGGGCGGACGTATATTTTGAAGGAGACGAGATTCAGTTTCAGCTGCAGCAGGCAATCGCACAACTACCGGAAAAACAGAAACTGGTTTTTAATATGAAGTATTTTGAAGCTTTGAAATACGAAGAGATCTCAGAAATCCTGGATACCTCCGTAGGCGCACTCAAAGCTTCATACCACCTCGCGGTGAAAAAAATTGAATCCTACCTGAAGAGGGATTAAACCTTTTAAGTTAATGATAATCAAAGGTGAAGAATGAAAAATAAACAGGACAACAGCGGGTTTAAGGTTCCGGTTGGCTACTTTGATTCCTTTACCCAAAGGTTACAGGAAAAGCTGGCGGAAAAAGAGGCTGATATGCCAAAAGACGATGGCTTTACGTTACCCGACGGATATTTTGAAAGCCTGCATGAGCAGTTGCTTCAAAGGATGAATCCAGAAAAGGGCAGGGTAATTCAACTGCGGCCATATAAGAAATATTTTCTGGCGGCAGCGGCAATTGCAGCCATTGTAGTATTGTTTGTTATGTTACCGGGAGAGGACCTCCCCCAGCCAAGTTTTGCAGACCTTGCAGGCACAGATATCGCTAATTATATGGAAAACAGCGAGCTGGATTTCACCTACGAGGAAATCGCACAGCTATTTCCAGTGGAAGATCTGGAGATGAGCGATATGATGCAAAGCCAGTTAAATGAAGAAAATATCATAAATTATCTGGACATGTCCATGGACGATTATGAAGAACTAAATTTAGGGATTGATGAATAAGACAAACAAGCTCCTCCTAATTGGGTTGCTATTATTATGCAGCCTGTCACTGGCAGCCCAAAATGGACCAGACAGGAGCAAAATCAAAGCATTGAAGGTTGCCTTTATTACGGAACAATTATCGCTCAGCAGCTCAGAAGCGGAGGTTTTCTGGCCGATATACAACTCCTTTGAAGATAAAAGGGATAATCTCAGGGAAACACAGCACAGGGAAGTCTATGACCGCATAGACGAGGCAGGGAATTTAACGGAAAACGAATCCAAAGCACTGTTAAAAAAATACCTGTCTATAGAGGAGGAAGAAGAGGAAATTGATAAAGAGTTTTACAATAAGCTGGCAAACGCCATTTCGGCAAAGAAAACTCTCCTGCTTTTCAAAGCCGAACACGATTTCCGTAAACAACTTATTAAACATATGCGTAACCGCAACGGGAACAAGCAATAATCCTTCGCCCCGGCATAATTTTCCAGGGAAGCTTAACCGCTTCCCTTTTTCATGCACTTTCCCGGCATATTTCCAGCTAACATTCATGCCAGTCCGTACTAATACGATACCTTTGCGCCCTAAATTTATCCCATGCGCCTGCACAGGAACCTCGTATTTGCCGTTATAGATGCTACAGACCTTATCTTCAACAAAGGGGAATATGCAGACAAGGTTGTGGAAAAAACACTGAAGCGCGACAAACGATGGGGTTCAAGGGATCGTGGGTTTATAGCCGAGACCACCTACGACATGGTCCGATGGAAAAGGCTCTATGCTGAAATCGCGGAAGTTAAAGCCCCTTACAGCAGGGCCAACCTCTTTCGTATGTTCGCCGTATGGGCAGTACTAAGGGGCGTGGAGCTCCCGGACTGGAAACAGATTGAACCTACACCTGGACGACGTATCAAAGGAAAATTCGACGAATTATCCAGAATCAGGAAATACCGGGAATCCATTCCGGACTGGCTGGATGAACTGGGGGTGAAATCCCTGGGCGAACCCCTGTGGGAGAAAGAAATCGCAGCCCTGAACCGGCAGGCTGAAGTAATCCTCCGGGTCAATACCCTTAAAACTTCACGGCCACTTTTGTCTAAAGCCCTGGCCGAAGAAGGCTTTTCCAACACCGCACTGAAGGATTATCCGCATGCCGTAGTTTTGAATGAACGCGCGAATGTATTTGCCAGTGAGGCATTTAAAAATGGCTTCTTTGAAGTACAGGATGCCTCCTCCCAGCTTGTAGCACCTTTTCTACAGCCAGAACCCGGCCAGCGAATTGTGGATGCCTGCGCAGGGGCCGGTGGCAAAGCATTGCACCTGGCTGCCCTGATGGAGAACAAGGGGCAGCTTATAGCCCTGGACATCTACCAGGGCAAACTTAATGAACTCAAGCGGAGGGCAAAACGCAATGCAGCGCACAACATTGAAACACGGCTGATAGATTCCACCAAAGTCATTAAGAAACTGCACGGTACGGCAGACAGGGTTTTGATTGATGCTCCCTGTACCGGCCTTGGGATCCTGAGGCGTAATCCGGATGCCAAATGGAAAATACAACCCGGCTTCCTTGAGGAGGTCACCAAAACCCAACAACAAATTTTAAAGGATTATTCCCGAATGGTGAAAGAGGGCGGCTTGCTGGTGTACGCCACCTGTTCTGTTTTGCCACAGGAAAACGAGATGCAAGTAAAATCCTTTCTTGCTTCGGAGGCCGGCATGGGATTCGATCTTAGTTCCGAGAAAAAAATTCTAAGTTCAAGAAGCGGATATGATGGCTTTTATATGGCACGCCTGGAACGAAAGTAATTAACAATCCCAGGGCGGGCTGTTAATTTTTTGAATATGCGGATATTCGTTTAAAGGCTTACCTTTGTGCTTTCTAAAAGCAGTAATAAATTTTACCGATGATTCACTTTTTCGGGGACATACGCAACAAGATATTTGCCGTACAATCTACAACCAGCCTTTCACAGGAAGATACGGAAAAACTTACATGGCTGTTTGGGGGGCAGCAAAAACTACCCGGGGCGTCGTTGGACGCCTTTTTTATTGGTCCAAGGGCCGCAATGATCACTCCCTGGAGCACCAATGCAACCGAGATTACCCAGAATATGGGTATCCACGGGATACTGCGCATCGAAGAATTTCAGGCTGTTCCTGTAAACTATACGGCCTTCGATCCCATGCTGTCCGAGAAATACCATGGGCTGGACCAGGATATTTTTACCATCAGCGTCGTCCCGGAACCTGTAAGGGAAATCGGCGATATAGCTTCATATAACTTGCAGGAGGGCCTTGCACTGAGTACGGAGGAGGTGCAATACCTGGAGGAGCTCTCAGACAAACTGGGAAGGAAACTAACAGATTCTGAAGTTTTTGGCTTCAGCCAGGTAAATTCCGAGCATTGCCGCCACAAAATATTCAACGGCATTTTTGTGATAGACGGGAAGGAAATGCCATCCTCCCTGTTTCGGCTTATCAGGAAGACTTCGGAGGTCAATCCGAATGGGATAGTGTCTGCATACAAAGACAATGTTGCCTTTGTGAAAGGTCCCGTTGTAACCCAGTTTGCGCCTGAAAGGGCAGACCTGCCCGATTTCTACCGGGAAAAGGATTTCGAAGCCGTGATTTCGCTTAAGGCCGAAACCCATAATTTCCCTACCACGGTTGAACCGTTTAACGGGGCTGCCACAGGATCGGGAGGCGAAATACGCGACCGGCTTGCCGGGGGGAAGGGCTCGCTGCCGCTGGCAGGTACAGCGG
>CAYSVQ010000201.1:0-5517 GCA_964434565.1 uncultured Flavobacteriaceae bacterium
GAGGTCCGGCAGACCTCTGGAATCGCAAAGAGTATCTTTTTTTGGCCCGATGCTCTTACTTAAAGGTAACAAAAAGATCCTTCGGCTTATTCATTTCAGGCCACTACCCGGAAATGTTCTCCGCGATACTACTTTATACCCGTGCCACAAAGATGTGGCACTTATTGGTTTAAATAAAGATTGTGCTCCCGAAATGTCGATGGGCGTGGATGAATTGAATGTTTGCAGGTATAAAGCCCAATTTTCCCTTAAATTTGGATCGGGAGACGAAACGGTAAATCATATGTATATCCCTCATCAGTACAAAAACGAAAACCTCGCGGAGGTAATGGCTTTTATCAGGGCGAACTCCTTCGGAATACTTGTAAACCAGTTTGACGGCAAGCCCTGGGCAACCCATATCCCTCTGGAACTGGAGCAGGATACCGATGGGAGACATTATTTGGTAGGGCATATATCCAGGGCAAACCCGCAATGGGAAGCTTTTGGAGAAAATCAAGCGGTGCTTTGTATTTTCAACGGGCCGCATGCCTACGTATCTTCGTCCTGGTACAAGGAAGAGGAGGTTCCCACCTGGGACTATATTGCCGTGCATATTTACGGCACCCTCAGTGTCCTGGATGACAGGCAACTCTATGCATCGTTGGAAAGGCTGGTGGCCCGGTATGAAAGTCATTCTAAGCACCCGGTAACCCTTGCAGGCTTGTCTGCGAAAACCCTCAGACAGATTCGAGGGGTAGTGGGCTTTAAAATTGCAGTAGAAGATATACAGGCGGCTTATAAACTTTCGCAGGGCCGGCCACAGGATCATGAAACCATCATCAGGGAACTGGAAGCCGGCGGAGACCCGGGCGCAGTTTCCGTGGCCAGGGCGATCAGGGATCAGGGAAAGACCAGCCCTAAATAAGGTGAAGGCGACCTAAAAGCAAATCTTTATGTGTTCTGCTCACCGGGATAACTTTCCGACCAATCTCCAGATGGTTTTCTGAAAGGACATCGAGTTTTGAAATATTTACTACATAAGACCGGTGGACACGTATAAAATAGGCATCAGAAAGTTCATTTTCGATTGTCTTAAGGGTGCAAACCACCAGGTAATGCCCTTTCCCCGTAACAATATTGCAATAATTCCGCTCTGCCTCAATATAAAGTATATCCGCCAGCAGTAATTTAACCATCTTCCCGTTATGTCTGACAAAGATCCGGTCGTCCATTACCTGTAATCCGTGGTTACCGGACTGCCCGTCGCCAAGTTGTTCAGCCACCAGGGCAATAGACCTCTGAAGATTAAGGGAGCTGAAAGGTTTGGAAATAAAGGCATGTGGCTGGGTTTCTTTAGCCTTAGAAAAAGTTGCCTCGTCGTTATTTGCGGTCAGGTAAACAATGGGGATTTCCCGATGCCTGCGAATGGCATGCGCCGCCTCGATGCCGTTGATCGCGCCCTTTAGGTTTATATCCATAAGGATGATATCCGGCGGATTACGACTTGCATGGGATACAGCTTCTTCACCCCTCGATTCAATTCCGATTACCTCATATCCCAACCTTGTTAGTTGCAGGGAGATGTTTGCTGCAATAATCATATCGTCTTCGACGATCAAAATACGGACTTTTCTATTCATAATCAGGCTGCTTTATGATGTTGAAATTCGAAAGACACAGACATCCCTGCCTGCCCGTTCAGGTACATTTTACCGTCGAGTTGTTGAGTAAGGAGTTGAATAAGCTGCGTTCCGAAGCCGGTTCCGGTCCCTATACCACCCTCCTGGCGGCCTACTCCGTTATCTGAGACATTCAGGTAGAGACTGCCATTTTCCTTTTTCAGGGCAATTTGTATCCTGCCCCGTATTTTTTTAGGAAAGGCATACTTGAGAGAGTTTGTCAACAATTCATTTACTATCAGCCCGATGGGTATCGCCTGGTCAATCTCGAGTTCCAGTGGCTTCATGACGCAGTTAATCGTTACCCTTCCTTCAGCCCCGTAGGTGTTTAAAACATGGCTGCCCAAATTCTCAAAATAATCCTTCATTTCTATCATTGATATGCTTTTACCCTGATAGAGTTTCTGGTGGATCATACTCATGCTTTGCACCCGTTGCTGACTCTTCTGCAAGGCCTCGGCAATCTTGGGGTCGCTAATCCGAGACGACTGCAAAGAGAGCAGGCTTGAAACGATCTCCAGGTTGTTTTTAACCCTGTGATGAATTTCCTTTAATAGGAACTCCTTTTCCTCGTTCTGTTTTAAGAGCATCTTATTCTTGAGGCGGTTATTCTTTACAGCTTTATAAAGCAATACCAGGTACATTAACAACAGACCTGTGATAATGATAATAAGGGTTTGCCTGGTTTTCTGTTTCCTTATCTGCGTTTTTTGAAGCAAAATGGTGGAGTCTTTCTCGGCCACCTGAAATTCTGTCTGCAACAGGGAGGTACGCTCATCAGCTTCAGCTGTAAAAATGCGGTTTTTCAGTTCATCGTACTTGGCAAGCGCCAGATAGGCTTTCTGGTAATCATGGTTGCCTGCATAGGATTTTCCGAGGGTTTGATACGCCTGGCTAAGGTAATATTCATCCCCGAAATCTTCGGTAGCCACTGTAATACTCTTTTCCAGGCTTTCTATCGAAGAAATAAATTTACCCTGAAGGTTATGTAACTTACCTATTGATAACAGTGAGCGCATCACCATAAAGTTATTGTCGAGCAATTGTGCATATTTAAGGGCACTGTGGCCTGCCTGCTCGGCTTTACCATACTCCTTGAGGTACGAATACAAATCAACCATGGAAATATAAACGTCGCTCAGATTGTTGTAAAAACCATAGCGTTCCCCAATGGCAATCGCGTGCTTGTAATGGTCCAGTGCCCGGGAATACTCCTTTAATGCCAGATAATTATTGCCCACCACATAGAGGGTAAAATCATAATCAAGATCATTCATCCCCCGCTCCTCGAACAATTTGAGAGACGCCAGTCCATATTCCAGCCCCTGTTCGTATTTGGCCTGCTTCCAGAAAATATTACTGAGATCGCTATAAGCCAGGGCAATGCCTTTGGTATCACCCAGTTTCTTTGCGATCCCAAGGGATATCAACGCATAATCCGTAGCCAAACCAAGCTGGCCCTGGCGTTCGAACACATATCCCAGCTGGGTGTTGAGAAAAGGGAGGTCTGCCTCCCGGACTTTACCTTTTGCACTTTCCAGTACGGCCATTGCGCTGTCTAATTTTTCCATTCGCAGCAGAATGGATCCCAGGGTAACCTGAAACCTTCCCTCCCATAGAGAATTTCCTTTCTGTATTGCATGTGCCAGTCCCTGTTCTGTAATGCTCAGGGCAGCCGAAAGATTGCGGGTATGGGTGTAATATGCAAGATCGTTCCAGGCATCAAATTTAATGGAATCCGGTTCCAATCCGGGCAAAGCATCCTCCAGCGTTTGAAGGTATGAGGGCCCGAAATTATCTGTTTCCACGAACACTTTGTTGTAGGATTTTTCGCTTTGAGAATCCAGATTCTGTGAAATAACAGGACCTGTACTTAAGAAACAACCGGTGAAGACTGAAAATACTGTTGACCAGTGTTTTGTCATTTCTTACATCTTCTTGGAGTTCAGGGGAATGGGGGCTAATAAATATACAAAAAATAAGCTATCGCGCTTCCCGATAAATAAAGTACAGGCTTCGGACAATTCCGTGGCCTCTTCGTCCTAAGTTACTATGCAGACTGTACTTTAAAGACTTACTTAGGGATTAAGGTAAATTCAAATGCCTGTTCTTCCATGAACCTGATCCTGTTCTCCTTGTCGGTATCCGTCCTGGCCTGTATGGCCTGCGAAGGCGGGCCTTCCACCGACAAGTCCTTGGCAGGGATGCCGACAGACAGTCTTGTTTTGAGGAACATGCATTCATATATAGACTCGCTTTGGAACCGGCAGGACACCACCTTGTTAAAAAAACTCTGTGCAGATCAATTTAACCGCAACCTTAATGGGATTGATGTGGCAGATTCGCAAAGGGAAATGCAGTCGCACCTGGAAGTGTATTTTACCGCTTTCCCCGATTTACGGCTACGCCTGGAGGAAGCCTTTGTACAAAATGGAAAGGCCTTTATGCTATGGAGTACAGAAGGGACAAACACTGGCACCTACGGCGAAATGGGAGCCACAGGAAAAAAAGTAAAGATCAATGGAATGTCGCATCTGTATTTCGATGAAGCAGGGAAACTCTACAGGGAGAACGTGTATTTCAACGAACTCGACCTGTTACAACAGCTTGGGTATACCTTGATCCCTCCCGTACTGGAGTAAAATTCCACTTTATTATTAATACTATAAACAATTAAAACCTTAAATGATGAAAACACTAAAATTTAATTTGTATGCGCTACTGATCCTGTTTGCCACCGGCATGCAGGCACAAATGGAAAAACCCCAGGCCTTCTGGGTCCATGAAGACCACGTTAAACCTGCAATGGCCGATGAATATGAAGCCGTAGGTAAAAAACTCGTAGAAAACCTCAAAAAACACAATATACAGGATGAGCAGTGGATCACGGCACAGACAGCGGATTTCCGATACCTCCATATTGGGCCTCTGAATAATATGGCCGATCTTGACCGCGAATTTTTCGCTTCCCTTTCTGAAAAAATGGGTCAGGATAATCTTGGAACTTTGTTAACTGAAATGGATGGATATTATACCAAACACTTCGATTATGTAATCTACCTGGACAAGGACCTGTCCTATATGCCTGGCGGGATTACCCAAACGCCCGAAGGCAAGAACTACCGGAAATTTTATTATCTGCATACTACTCCTGCTATGAGCAACCAGCTTGCCGAAGCTATGAAAGGAATTAAGGAACTTTACGAAACCAGCGAATCTGCAATGGACTACAGGGTCTACCGCAGTGGATTTGGTGCTCCCAATGATTTCTTCCTGGTGGCAATTGCCGATAAAGACCCGCTTACCTACGAGCAAAACTCAATGACCAACCAGGCCTTGCTGGGAGATGCTGCCAAACCCGTTTTTGACAAGGCAATGGAATATGTCACCAAATTTGAAGTCATCCCGGGAAACATGCGCCCGGATCTGGGTTACTCCCCGGAGTAAGCCGGCTGGCAAAACTATGAATCCGGCATAACAGCAGCTGGTTTATTCGATAATCTTAAATATTTAAACAACTATCACTATGAAGAACATTTTAACACTGGTGCTTACCATCATACTTTTTACGGCATGCAAGGACGAACCTCTGCGCTATGCTTCCGCATCGCCTGAAATAGATGTGGTAAAAGCCCATATCAAATACTATGAGGAAGGGCAATGGGACTCCTGGATCGGGCACTATGCAGACACGGCCAAAGTTTACCACAATACCAAAAAGGCAGGTACCCCCGGGGAATTAAGGGAAGGATTATCCCAGATCCTGAGCACTGTAAGCAATTACGAATTTGAAGATGAAGACACCTTCTTTGAGATGGTCATTGACGACCAGGGAGAAAAATGGGTTAATTTCTGG
>CAYSVQ010000202.1:0-7376 GCA_964434565.1 uncultured Flavobacteriaceae bacterium
TACATTAATGGCGATGCTGTTCCCGTCTTCAATGGAGAGGTTCCCTGCGGTTCCGTCCGTGCTGATGGTCTGGTCGTCCGTGCCAACCAGGCTGGAGAGATCAATTACTTCTGAAGTTCCGTTTTCTATCCCTATGGTAAGGTCAGTACCTGCAAGCCCTGAACCGGAGATGTTCTGATCATCCGTATTATCCAGGTATCCGCTCAGGTCCACGCTATTGCCGTCTTCAATAGACAGGCTGTTGGCCGCTAGGTTAAGGGTCTGGTCGTCTGTTCCCAAAAGGGGGGTAAGATCCAGGATACGGGTATTCCCATTTTCAAGGGTAATACTTAAAATATTTGACGCATCAAGGCTTAATGCGGTAATTGTTTGGTCATCTGTATTATCAAGATAGGGGGCCAGATCCACAGTGCCTCCGTCTTCCAGGGTCAGGATATTCCCGCTAAGGCTTATTTGCTGATCGTCTGTCCCCAGGCTATTCAGGGATGACAGGTCTACGGAGACGGTGTTGCCGTTTTCTATTGCTAAAGACAAGGTATTGGTGCCGGGGTTGAAAGTAAAGTTCTGAAGTTGTTGATTGTCCTCAGCTGTGAGTTCCCAGGAATTCCCGTCCCAGAAATAAATTGTTCCGGTATTGGTATTCACATAGATGTCTCCTGTATCAGCACCGCCAGGTAAGACTGCCCCCGGAGCATTCACGGCGGTTCCGCTAAGAACTTCACAATTGCACTGGTCCTGCAGCGTAACGGTAGTTTGGGAATAAACCGTCCCCGTTACAAAAAACATTAGCAGTATGATTTTTTTGGCTGCGTTAGGGTAAATTTTAAACATGGCTATGTTAGGTCGGTTATGAATAATATGATGTTTCATGGAAGTACTGATACGAACTAATCGGAATCCTATTGACCAACATGCTAAGCGGGAAAGACTTCAAGTATTTATGATCAAATATGGTGGTGTTCCGTGATATTACAAAAAGATGGGCCTTGCTTTGGAAATCACTTTTATCCGGATTTTCAATTTTCGATAAGCAGTTACAATTTTTCATTAAACAGCGAGTATATTACCGGACTGCTTCATTTGTTCAGCAGCAGATATAACTTCACACTACAAAATTAACCCGATGGGCAGCCTGTTAAAATTAATGTTGTGTACAGGGGAAATACTACTGTCTACATAGTAAAACATGAAGTAACAGAAATAATTTATGCTGAAATCCTACTGTTCCATTGATCGATCAGGTCAATATTTACAGTAATCCTGAAAGATTGGATGTAAGAAAATCCATCGTGTACCAAGTCAATATCCAACCATCTTTTATCCAACAGCCCGGGTACGGAGGCAGGTGGATCTCCCCTTGGATATAAAAATTGTCCAAATTATAAGCATCTTCTGAAAGGAATAAAACTTATCATATAGGAAAAACCCAGTGATGCAAAAATCATTAACGTCCTAATTGTCTTGAATTTCCCTTTGTTCATCTAAGTGGCGATAGGGTTTTGTCCAATGAATGCCAAGCTCCAGCCGGCGATCTCAATTAATGCCGGGATGCTTGCCTGTCCTAAAAGGAACGGCACTATCCAGGCCGATGTATATTAAAATAATTATTTGCAGCATTTTGGATTAAACACTTGAAGATCATCACTTTAATCCGGATCCACGAATTCGTTTCTAGCCTTTGTTGACCCGGTAGGTAATCTTCCTGTTGGTAAGTACAGAACGGACGTTTACAATAAGTACTGCATCGGAAGAAACTATCTCATCACAGCCCGACCCAGATCTGGAGACCAGCACCCGATAACGATAAAAATTCATTGTAATCTGTGGCATCAACACCGTTAAAGTTGCAGTGTCGGTACCTGCGTACTCACTACCATTGGTAATATTCGTAAAACTACCCCCGCCATTGGTGCTTACCTGCCACTGAAATGTATCGGCATTGGTAGTGGTAACGCCGAATTGCGCCTGGGTTCCGGTAACAACCAATTGGTCAGTCGGTTGGGAATTCACTGAAATATTAAAAACGGTAATGGTTTGGGCTACATCTGTATAGTTTCCTGAATCATCCATAACCCTATATGTTCTGGTGATGATTTCCGGGTCGCTACCACCATCACTGACATCTCCAATAAAGGTCACTGTGGGATTCGGGCTGCAATTATCGGTTTCATCGGATACTACTGTTATATCCGCTGCGGGCACGGCCCCATCACAAACTATCAGGGGAGCGGGGTCGCTGGCGGTTGGTGCCTCCGTATCCATATTGAGGGTGGTAATATCCGTAATGTATAGTATAGGATCCCCTGGCATCCCTCCGTATTCCACCACATAACCCTGAGGTTGATAATCGCCGGAGCCCGCACCTGTATTGGAAAGGTCATTCCAGGAACCGTTCGGATTCACGTTTGGATGCGTAATATGCGCATAGTCTTCATCTCCGGCCTGATTTGGCTCGCCAGTATTCCAGAAGGCAAAATTAGGCGAACTGCCACCTGCGGTACCATTCCAGAAGATGGTGCCGCTTTCAGGACCAGTAACCCAGCGCCATACGCCTTCAGTAGCGGCATCACTGCCGCCAATCCATCCGACGCCCGAAGCCTGGGCTCCTGAAAAATCAGCTTCTACCTGCGAAGTCAGAGTTGCAAGATAGCCCTGGAGTCCGAAATAGGTTCTGTTATTTGCAGCCGTGTTGGCCGCTGTCCAGGTTATCCCCAGATCCGAAATATACTCATAATAATGCCCGGTGGCAGGGAGATAATTTGCCTCCCCCACTGTTATTGAAAACTGCTTGGTAACCGCCGGATTGGGCGAACTGCTGGAGAAATTAACGTTCAGGATTGCAGCTTCGAACTCGGCATGTGTCGCAGGACCGGTTAATGTTAATTCGCCTTGTACCGGATCCCAGGAGCTTGAAATGTTTGGATGTGAACCCGTTAACGTCAGGAGGTCTTCCCCATTGATGTAACCGGTGGAGATCTGGATATAAACCACGTCTGTATTGGTATCGTCGGGATCGGTAATACTTATGGACTCTGCAATGGGCGTGCTCCCTCCTGCACAATATGTCTGATCGCCGGATGCCACCACAACGGGTGGTTCATCAGGATCTGGAATGGTAACCAGGAACTGCACATTATCCACATAAATGGTTTCACTGTCACTCCAATTTCCACTGTTAGAAATAAACCGGATAGCCAGGGAACTGCTCAGCTCGCCGGGTGCAAGATTATAATTAACAGTTCCCGAACCATTAAGGGTCGCAACTGTATTATAGGTACTGCCATCATATAATTGTACAGCAATACTTTCATTGCCGTTGGTCCGGTTATAATCCAGGGTGAGGGTTGCGGCGGATGCACCGGCCAGATCGAGCGTTCTGCTTATGGAAGTATTATCCATATCCCGAAAGCGCAGTTGGTTGCTGTTGATTCTTATCCTGCCATTTGATGGACTATTGTCATCGCCGGACTCTGCCCAGTTGGATGAAAAATTCTGGCTGCCATCATTGTTAGCGTAAGATACACTACCAAAATTATCCCTATAGGTTTCCTGTCCGAATATTCCGATCGGAAGACCCAGTGCCATCAGGATACATATAAAATAATTCAGTTTGATGCTATAGGTATTTTAAGACAGTCTTGTTCGCAACGCCAACAGGAACCGACTGGTTGACATTTCAAATGTAAGCGGTGAAGTTATGATTACTAAAAATTTGTTGTGAATGCATCAATATACAAGGTATACAGGCAATTAGCAGTAGAGTCGTTAAACAAAATCCATTTCGAAAAAGTGCATTTTATCGGTAAGCTAAAGTAAAAGCTAAACAAATGAAGTGGTTATCTTAAAAAGAAACAGCCAGAAATGGCTGTTTTAAATGTTATGGTTATTACTCCAGAATTATGAATTCAGACCGCCTGTTTCGCTGATGCTCTTCCTGGGTACAACGGACGCCGTCATCACATTCGTTTACCAATCTTGTTTCTCCATAACCCTCTCCCTTAAGGCGATCGGCGGAAATACCCTTGGAAATCATGTAGGCCACGGTGGCATCAGCTCTTTTTTGTGATAACCAGAGGTTATATGCATCCGGTCCCCGGCTATCAGTGTGGGAATTTGCCTTGATCTTCAGGCTGGGATATTTTTCCATGGCCGCCACCACTTTCTGGATCTCTACCTCCGCATCCCGGCGAATGTCGTATTTATCAAAATCAAAATAGATCGTACTCAATTGCAATAATTTGGCAAGGTCGTCACCGAAACCGGCAGTTACCGTTTCCCTTTCCAGGTAGAAATCAACTATCCTTGGTTTGCCATCCGAGACTCCCAGGTACTCCTCAGCGGGAATATAACCCTCCATAAGGGCTCTGATAAAATTCCCCTGGTTACAGTCGCATGTAAGCACATACTGCCCTTCCGAATCAGTAATGGCCGAGAGCAGGTCCTGGTTACTTTCATCGATGATTTTTACAGTGGCACCTACCAGTACCTCATTCGAAATCTTATCCCGAACAGTTCCGCTAAGGGGCTGAATGCATTCAAAAACCAACGGCCTGGTTTCCGTAAAGCCATATATATCGTCCTGCCCGGTTCCTCCTTCCCTATTCGAGGCAAAATAGCCTTTGCGGGTTTCCTCAATAAATATAAAAGTAAAATCATCGGCCTTGCCATTCACCGGTGTCCCAACATTAAGTACGGGCCCGGATAAATTATCCCTTTTGATTTTAGTGGCAAAAATATCCAGCCCCCCAAGTCCAGGATGACCGTCTGATGAAAAATACAGGATTTCTTCACTTGTTACAAAAGGAAATGTCTCCCGGGCTGAGGTATTAATGGCTTCCCCGAGATTTACAGGAGCACCAAAAGATCCGTCATCGTTAATGGCGACTTTAAACAGATCTGATTGCCCCAGGGTTCCCGGCATATCAGAGGCAAAATACAGGGTTTTGCCATCAGGACTCAGGGCCGGATGGGCAACGGAGTATGCATCGCTGTTAAATGGCAATTCCTCCAAAGCAGACCAAAATCCATCCTCCTTAAATGCCCTGAAAATCTTAAGCCTTACAAAGCCCTCTGCATCCCTGACGAATTTGCCGTCACTGAAATTATTCCGGGTAAAATACAAGCTGTTACCATCCGGGGACAACGCTGAGGTAGATTCATGCATTCTGGAATTAACATTTTCAAGTTTTACCACCCTGTTTTCAGAGATGCTGTCTGCATTTATTTTATAGAGGTCGAGAAAATCGCTTGAAGTCCATGAATGCCTGTACCTGGCAAGATTGCCGGTATCCCTGTCCGACGAAAATATCAGGCCTTCTTTATAAAAGGAAGGCGCAAAATCGGAATATGCAGAGTTATATTCAAACGGTTCCAAATTATAACGGCCAGAATTTCTGGCAATTTCTTCCCTGTATTCTTTTTCACTTTTTATTCGGAAACCCTTCACATTTTCCGCTGTCAGTTCCGAGAAACGTGTTAGGGCCGAATCAGCAGCCTCATAGTCTCCCAGGGACTTTAATGTCTGCCCGTATCGGAAATAGTATTCCGGGGCCGTCTCATCCGGATAAGTATCTACCAATTGCTTGTATACGCTGGCAGCTTCCTGATAACGGGCGGTAAAGTAATATGCGTTCCCGAGGCGCTGCAACAAATCTGCGGAAACATAGCCTTTATCAAGGACCCTTTGATAAATGTCTATGGCAGGCCTGAATGAATAGCTTTGATATTCCTCATTAGCCCTGTTCAAAAGCCGTTCCTGAGCAAGCCCCAGGGTGGAGGCAGCAACTGATATAATAAGTGTTACGAGTAATCTCTTCATCATCATCGGGTGCTTTAAAAGAATCTGGGCGATATGGTCCTCTGGAATGAACGGATAAGTTCAAATCTCAGGAATACTTCGAAAGAACCATCATTAAACTGGGTCCCGCCAAGTTCTGTTGTTTCCCGGTCATAGGCCAATCCGATCATAAATTGATCGGAGATCTGGAAACCGGCCAGGGCGCTCACCGCAGCATCCAGCCTGTAGGCCGCACCAAGGGAAAATTTTTCGTTAATCAGGAAACTGGCCGAAAAATCCAGTTGCAGGGGTGCCCCGCCTACGACCTTAGACAGGAGGGCCGGTTTGAATTTCAAGTCGGGGTTCAGTT
The DNA here is from genome assembly GCA_964434565.1 of uncultured Flavobacteriaceae bacterium. Lineage (GTDB taxonomy): Bacteria > Bacteroidota > Bacteroidia > Flavobacteriales > Flavobacteriaceae > Zeaxanthinibacter. Next base: position 6,147 of record CAYSVQ010000202.1, read on the forward strand.
CAAAAACGTATCCGGTTATCAGGTAAAAATTAATACGTTCGGTCGAAAGAAACTGCACAGAATTTGCGTCGCGCCTGGAATTATCAAAATGATCTGTTTCAAGCAGGTTTGGAGCCGAAAGGCCAGCATAAAATTTATTGGTATGGTAATAGAATCCCAAACCAAAGTTTGGAGAAAACCTGTTCTCAATGTTATCACCTGCAATGGGCTCATTATCAAAATTATTCAGCCCGTTAAAATCCAGGTTCAATAAATGCCCTCCCGCTTTTAATCCAAAAGAAAGTTTAGCATCCATGGATACTTCCAGGGTATAGGATATTACTGCATCGAAATATGTTTCCTGCACGGTACCGTCGCCGATATTATCATTTACCACAGATAATCCATATCCCACCCGGCTGTTCCTTATAGGGGAATGCAGGTTCAGGGTCTGGCTTTCAGGAGCGCCATCAAGCCCTACCCACTGCGACCTGTAGAGGGCGGCGATGCTTAACTGCCCGCGTGACCCTGCATAGGCCGGGTTCACACTCATTGTATTGAACATATACTGGGTATACTGGGCGTCTTGCTGTGCCTGCACGCCACAAAATACTAGACATATGAACAAAAATGTAAGGATCGGGCAATTCTTGGCTGTCATTTGGTATGCTGTCTGTTATTTACTGATGTAAAGGTATCCGCTATCAGTTATATGCTGCTGGTTTTTCTGATATTCAAAGATATAGAAATAAACCCCGGCAGGGAGGTAGTCTCCGGAACCTACTGTGGACCTGCCTTTAGACCGGCCATCAAAAACATTGTTCTGATTGTTATAATTGTTTCCCTCATATACTGCCACCCCCCAACGGTTAAAGATTTTCAGGGAATTATTCGTGGCTGACTGTACTCCCCGGATAAAAAGAAAATCGTTCCGGCCGTCACCGTTCGGTGTAACCATTTGGTTAACTTCTATTTCCTCCTCTTCCGGAGTATCATCAACCGGATCCAGGTAATCGGGTGTCCCGTCGCCATCCGTGTCGTCATTGGTTGGATCATTGTCTCCATCAGCATCCTCATCTGGGGTATCAATCCCGTCACCGTCATCGTCAAAATCCCTGTAGTTTACATCCTCCGTACCATCCGTATCGGGCAGGTCGTTTGCCGGATCGTCTATTTCATCATTAACGTCAAAGCCGTCATTCACATCACTGCCTTCATAGCCGTCGTCCAGGCCATCCATATCGGTATCGA
>CAYSVQ010000203.1:0-7969 GCA_964434565.1 uncultured Flavobacteriaceae bacterium
TTTGCGAAGCGGTAGCCCAGGGAATAAAAGACCTGAATGTGCTAACCGAGGTCCCGGTTATTTTTTGTGTTCTTACAGACGATACCCTGCAGCAAGCCCAGGCTCGCAGTGGAGGCAAACACGGGAACAAAGGTACGGAAGCCGCGGTAGCCGCTATTAAAATGGCTTCTTTGGGTAAATAATCCACCCCCGCTGCAGCCGTGGTTACAGGCCCTGCCGAAACCGAAACTGTTAACAATTTTTGGGAAGCATGCTTCGGCACTCTTTTTGATTTTAAGTACCTTTGAAATCAGAGGAGCATGGGAAAATTTACCAAATTACGCAAGAATAAAAAATTCAGTTATTCACCCCGTTATTACGATGACAAAGGGGAGGGTAGCCCGTTTAAAATCCAGCACAAACTAGATAGATACCGGACCACGGTCGATAACCAGGTCGGTTTGAAAGGCAGATTTAAAAATGCCATTGCCGATCTCCGCCGGGCAGGCGACACGCATAGCAAAACACGTTTTTTAATCATCCTGGCAGTTTTAATCCTGATTTTCCTTTATATCATCGATTTCGACCTATCCATATTCTACAACAGCTAATGCCAGATCGCATCCAACTATTGCCGGATCACGTAGCTAACCAGATCGCCGCAGGGGAAGTGGTTCAACGCCCGGCCTCCGTTGTTAAGGAACTGTTGGAAAATGCTATAGACGCAGGCGCACTTACCGTTAAGCTCATCGTAAAAGACGGCGGCAGGACCCTTATCCAGGTTGTGGATAACGGCTGTGGTATGAGCCATACAGATGCAAGGCTAAGTTTTGAACGTCATGCCACTTCCAAGATTCGTAGTGCCGAAGACCTGTTTGCCCTCCATACCAAGGGTTTCCGTGGCGAGGCCCTTGCATCCATTGCGGCAATTGCCCATGTGGAAATGCATACCAGGTTAGAAAATGACGAATTGGGAACACTCCTCAGAATAGAGGGCAGTAAGGTGGTATTGCAGGAGATGGCCGTAACCCCGACTGGTACTTCCATCTCTGTAAAAAATCTTTTTTTCAATATCCCCGCGCGCAGGAATTTCCTGAAGTCCGATAAGGTGGAGTTCCGTCATATCATCGATGAATTCCACAGGTTGGCTCTTGCCCACCCGGGCGTATCCTTTTATTTTTACAATAATGGCAGCGAACTTTTCAACCTGCCTGCAACTACCTTCAGGAAGCGGATTGTAAATGTTTTCGGGGGCCGTACAAATGAAAAACTCGTACCGGTGGAGGAAAACACCCAGGTAGTAGGTGTTTCCGGCTTTGTATGCAAGCCAGAATTCGCAAAAAAAAGCAGGGGGGAGCAATTTTTTTTCGTGAACAGCCGCTTTATCAAAAGTGCTTATCTGCACCATGCCCTGGTTACGGCATTTGAAGGACTTATTAAACCGGATACACACCCGGGTTATTTCCTGTGCCTCGAAGTAAGCCCTTCGTCTATAGACATCAACATTCATCCTACTAAAACAGAGATAAAGTTCGATGACGAACGCAGCCTGTATGCCATCCTGCGCTCCACAGTAAAGCATAGCCTGGGGCAATTTAATGTGGCGCCGGTGCTGGATTTTGAGCGCGACAGGAACCTTGACACCCCATACGAATATAGAAATAAAGGGGCATCGCAACCTCAGGTCACGGTTAATCCCCGCTTTAACCCCTTTAAGGAATCAGTTGTCGGCCGCGGGCAGGTCCATGGACCGGCCAGGGCTGGCCACCGCCAATGGGAAGCCCTTTACACAGATCTGGAACAGGAGGAAGGGAAAGAATCCGGTTTCAGCAGTGTCCGGCTCGAATCCGAAGCCATAACCGGATCAATGTTTGAAGGAGAAAAGGATACGGCCCGCCCAGGCGCCACCACCTTCCAACTGAGGCGGAAATATATTGTCACCACTATTAAATCGGGTATGCTCGTGATAGACCAGAACAGGGCCCATCAACGGGTTTTGTACGAAAAATTCCTGGGAAGCCTTAGCGGCCGGAATGCGGTGAGCCAGCAACTGCTATTTCCGCTGGTGCTCTCTTTCTCCAGGACGGAAATGACCATTATTAAAGATATTATGGAAACGCTGGCCTCAGTTGGATTTGTTTTCGGGAAAGTGGATGATGAAATGATCGAGATCACGGGAGTTCCCTACCTGGTAGCCAATAGCGAGGTAGGTGGCGTCCTGGACGAACTCATATCGGATTTCCAGCAACACAGTGATACTAGCGGTTTTTCACTGTCCGACCTGCTCTCTAAAACCCTTAGCCGTACCCTGGCAGTAAAGACAGGCGAGGTATTGGACCCGGCATCGCAGATGGCTCTCGTTGACGACCTTTTCGCATGTAAGGAAGCATCGCTGAGCCCGTTTAGCAAACCGGTTTATGTTACGCTTTCCGAAAGTGATATTGATAAAAAATTTAATTGAATGGGTAGACTTACAGAAGCGATCAGGCATCTGCTGATCATCAATATTTTATTTTTTGTGGCCGCTAATATTTATCCGGACTGGATGTACGCGATGTTTTCCCTCTGGTTTCCGGCAAATGAAAATTTTGAATGGTGGCAGCTGGTCTCCCATATGTTCATGCACGGGGGATTTATGCATATCCTTTTCAATATGTACGCGCTGTGGGCGTTTGGCTCTCCGCTTGAACAGATGTGGGGCAGGAACAAGTTCATGTTTTTCTATTTTTCCGTAGGCTTGGGGGCGGCTCTGATACACACCGGGGTGAATTATTATTACTTTAACGAAGGAATGCAGGCCCTGACGGCTGCAGGCATGACTTCGGACCAGGTACTGCAGATCATCAGTGAAGGAAAATATAGCCCCGATTGGTACAACCTGGCATCCAAAAGTACTATCGACAATTTCCTTAGCGCTTACAGTACTCCCGCAGTGGGGGCTTCAGGTGCTGTTTACGGTATTCTGGTAGCTTACGGCATGTCGTTCCCCAATAGTGAATTGTTTCTTATATTTTTACCCGTGCCTGTCAAAGCCAAATATTTTATCCCGGTCCTCATAGGCCTGGACTTGTTTTCCGGGGTTACGGGCTATTCTATCTTCGGAAGCGGCATTGCTCATTTCGCGCATGTTGGGGGGGCACTGTTTGGATTTATAATGATGTGGTACTGGAAAAAGAGCCAGTTTAACAAGAATCGCTGGAATTAAATGAATACCGGAAACCTGAAATATCAATATGCCCGCCTCAGCATTGCTGAAAAACTGATAGCCGTCAATGTGGCTGTTTTTATTATAAACGGGCTGCTGACATTCCTTATGGGGTTGCGTTCCGATGTCCTGATGCAGTGGTTTGAGCTGCCAAAAGACTTTTTTGATTTTATAATGCAACCCTGGTCGCTGGTTACCTATTCTTTTTTTCACGGGGGGATCTGGCACCTGTTCTGGAATATGCTGGTACTGTATTTCGCCTCCAGGATCTTCCTGAACCTTTTCGGGCCGCGGCGTTTTGTGAATGTGTATTTCCTTGGGGTCATCCTTGGTGGGCTGCTTTTTTTACTGAGTTACAATGTTTTCCCTGCCCTGGTTGGAATCCAAACCGCCCTGATCGGTGCCTCGGCCGGGGTAACGGCCGTACTTATCTTTGTGTGCGCGTATATTCCCAACCAGGAAGTTAGGCTTATATTCTTTAATGTTAAATTGTGGTATATAGGGGTCTTTATTGTGGTGATCGACCTGATCCAGATCCCGACCAGCGGGAATGCCGGCGGGCACCTTGCCCACCTTGGCGGGGCTCTTTTAGGCTATGTATACGCCCGGCAATTGCTGAATGGCAGGGATATAGGAGAAGGCTTTTCCGGGATACTGGATAGCCTGTCGTCTGTCTTCAGGCGCCAGGGGAAGAATCAGCCCCTTAAAACCGTTTACAGGAAAAAGCAGCCGGCGGCTGCTGGAAAAGTTGATTACGATAAGGCGGGCAGGCAAAGGAAGATAGACAAGATCCTCGACAAGATCAGTAAATCCGGTTACGAGAGTCTGTCTAAAGATGAAAAGGATTTCCTATTTAAAGCCGGGAAGGAAGATTAACCACCCGCCATTGTAAGTGTATGAAAAATGTCTTTGCCGGCTTAACAGTTTTGTTTGCCACCCTTCTGCTGCTCTGCTGCCTTGCTCCTTTTATCCCGGTGCAATATGCCCCTTTCCTCTCCTTTCTCAGCCTAACGGCGCCTTTTTTATTTATTGTCAACATCGCGGCTCTTATTTATTGCATTACCGCCAGATCCAAGTTTGTTTTTCTTGCCCTTGGGGCCTTAATTACCGCTTATTCGTTGTTTGGCGCATTTTATAAGTTTGGTAATGCCAGGGGCAACGAATCTGAAGAGGGCCTGAAAATCATGAGCTACAATACGCGCGGTTTTGACCGTTACAATTTTTTCCGGGGAGAAAATGTGGATGAAGGGATCATGGCCCTGGTAGAAAAGGAAGCCCCGGATATTATATGTTTCCAGGAATTTGATTATTCCAAATCGAAGGATTTTGGGAAATATCCACATCAGTTTATCAATTTTAATTTTCCCAATGAAAGGCGGGTTGTTCAGGCAATATTTTCAAAGTTCCCTATCCTGGATAAAGGTTCCCTTGATTTCCCAAATACAGTAAACAACGCCATTTATGCCGATATCCTTTATAAGGGAGATACCCTCAGGGTATACAATATCCACATGGAATCCTTTCGTATCATCCCTTCCAGGCGGATGCTGCGACATATAGCCAGCGGAAGGCTTTATAACAGGATGACTGCTACTTTTGCCATGCAGCAGCAGCAAGCCGCCCTCATCAGCAGCCACAGGGATTCCACCCCCCACAGGGTCATTCTTTGCAGCGATTTGAACAATACGGCTTTTTCCAGGGTATACAGGATGGTAAAAGGAACATTGAACGACAGTTTTGAAGAAGCCGGGCGTTCTTTCGGCACTACCTATAGGCTTAAATTCCTCCCGTTCAGAATCGATGCTATCATGGCAGATCCTTCCTTTGAAGTGCAATCCCACAGAAATTTTGACATACGCCTGTCCGATCATTATCCCCTCATGGCAACTTTTCGTCTTAGTGAAATGGATAGTAACAATCCGTAAGATCTGCGAGTATGTGGATCATAAGCGCAATGCCGAAGATTCTGCTATTTCTGAACAAAAGCAAAACAGCATATCCGCCAATTGCCCAGTAACTGTGCAGCGGGTGGAAGTTTATACTGCAGCGTCCGGGATCAAAAATAGGGCTCACAAGCAGGTGGTCCAGGTCGATCAGCAACCCCCCGAGCAATATCAAACTGGCTTCCAGCGGACGCTCCCTGTAAAAAATAACACCTATAGCCACAGGAAGCAGCAGATGTATACCGTAATGCAGCAAGGCCTTATCCATAGAAAGGTAATTTGAGTTCCCGTAATTCTGTCAGCGATGTCGGCCCCATGTTAAAGAGCAGGTCCAGTACACTAAGATTGGGTACAAATCCGTGCCGGTCGACAAATACCTGATGGTATCGCATTTGGAAGGGGAGGGAGTCCTTTTTTGCATGAATCAGGAATCGCCCGTCCAGGATGCCCTTAGGCTTCTCCTCATAGCCGGTCGTTTTCGATTGTGGCATCTCTATGTGCAGCAATTTGCAAAGGATGTCTGTTGCTTCCAGGTTAAAATCGAGCAGGAATCGAAATCGGTTGTGATAAAGGGGTGCAAGGTCTTCCTCGTAGTATTCAAAAAAGGGCGAAGTCCTGTACGCAGTTTGAAGCGTACGCCAGTGCTGGCGCTGCCAGTTATAGGTATTATCCGGCCGAACATCCCGATACTTCTGCCGACCCTGATTTCCTCCGGCATGCCGGATGGGGATATTCATCATATGTTTTCCCTGATCCGTACAGATATAGCAGCGGTTTCGGTAAGTCTGCTTCTGGAAATTATCTTCCACTTCCCATACTATATTATGCTGCACTATCGCCGCAAAGGTGATGATATCAGGGCAGTATGAAGGGTGGAGGAGGAGTTTCAAGGTGGGTTGATGGGTTGATTTGTTGATTTGTTGATGGGTTGATTTGCCGATATAATTCTACTATTGTTAAATTTTTATTTCCAAATCAATCGCCAGCCTATCAATTTCTCTGGCTATTTCTTAATGCATTAAGCTTGTTTGTAAGGGGTTTCCATTTTTCCGCTGCATTCAATATATGCGCTGTCATCAATATAATCTAATTCCCGTGATATGATCAATTGGTTAAGTACTTCCATCGCAGAACTGAAAGCCAATGTTGTAAAATGCGATTGACCCTTTTTGGCGGAACGGGCATATCCTTCAGAGAGGTTGGAACAAATAGAAAGTAATGTGCTTCGGAGTAGAGAAATATGCCCGTATTTCTCTGAAGAAGGAGATGAGGAAGTCAATAAATATAGTGATTTGGCCAATTCTTTAGCATCATACCAGACGGCTAATTTTTCGAAGGGATAAGTGTACATAATGAGATTTTTAGTAAACTTATTATGTCAGACATGAAATAGAAATGCAGTCCATGCGTTTTTTACTGATTTTTGGTGCAATGACAGTTTTTCAATAACTGCAATTTTTCAAATCAACAAATCGACTCTTTTAAAAATCATTTTTTCAACTTACGCCGCCTTTTCCTGATATAATCAAAAACAAAGTATGCGGCAAGCAGCAGCAGGAAATAACGGAAATAGGAGCGGGGTTCCCTGTCGCCATGCACAGTGGTGAAGAAGCGGTCCCAACGCGGTTTCCAGTTGCTGATACCATCGTTGATCCCTTCTATGCTCATCCAGATAAAAACCGGTTTCCCCACTATGTGGTTTTCGGGTACATAACCCCAGGTGCGACTGTCTTCCGACCGGTGCCTGTTATCGCCCATCATCCAGTAATAGTCCTGTTTAAAGGTGTACGAATCGGTTACCTGGCCATTGATACTGATCTGGTTGCCGGAAACACTGATCGTATTGCCCTCGTAATCCCTGATAATTTTTTTATAGAGGGGGAGCACCTCCAGGTTCAGGACTACGGTCTTTCCTGCCTGGGGAATATAAATGGGGCCGAAGTTATCGTTGTTCCAGGGATAAGAGATGTCCTGAGGGAAAATATTCCCGCCCTGCTGCCCTTTCGGCTGCAATTGTTTCACAACCGAATCAATCGAAGTGTTTTGCCGAAGTGCTTCCGCTTCTTTGTCGGTCATGGTTACATACCGCTCCCTGTCTGTCACTTCCCTGAGTGAAAGGCCGGCCTGCCGCACAACTTTTGGGGGGATGCCCCTGTAATCGGTGTATAACTCTATTTCCCCTGCAGTGTTCGGGTTGGCTCCGATCAGGTATTCCCGCAGGCTTACCAATTGCGCCTGGGTGAGCGGGGCGGTGAGGTATTTGCGGTTGAATTCGTTTATCCCGTTATCGAGGAGGAGGCGCGAAGAAACGCCTTTGTCTGAGTAAATCGCAAAGGTATACTGGGGTTTGGCCCTCCCGGGAAGGCTGGTTCTTTTACCGTTGATATGCACATAACCGTCTGCTACCGAGAGGGAATCGCCCGGCAGCCCCACACAGCGCTTAACGTAGTTGGATTTTTTATCGATGGGTTTCTTCACCCCTTCTTCCTTCTTGAAAAAAATACGGACCGTATCGGCCGGCCAGCTGAAGACCACGATTTCATTCCGTTTTATCTTCTGAAATCCCGGAACTCTGAAGTATGGCAATTGCGGATTGTTCAGGTAGGATCGCACTCGTAAAACCGGCAGGGTATCGTGTACCATAGGGGCTGCTACGGTGGTCATAGGCGCACGGGCGCCATAATGGAATTTGCTTACGAAAAGGAAGTCGCCCACCATCAGGGTTTTTTCCAAAGAGCCCGTGGGGATGACATATGGCTGCATAAAATAGGTATGCACCAGGGTGGCGGCCACGATGGCGAAGACAATGGAACTTACCCACTCGCCTGATCCGCTTTTGGGA
>CAYSVQ010000204.1:0-10551 GCA_964434565.1 uncultured Flavobacteriaceae bacterium
ATGGATATGGTTTACTATCAGGATACTGTTGTTATGATACACGTGGGGTTGCAGGAATATATCACTTTGAGGATCCGGAATATACAAAAGGTCATAGGGGGCAGTGCCGTAGCGGAGCCCCGGATAAGTTTTTCCCAGCAGGTTTCTGACCCCGGAAGAGGAATCCGGGAGGGATACCGTTCGCACCTTGAAATACCGGATGCTTTTTAACAACACATCCATGGTCTTGTCTTTGTTCAAAGCGGGTTTGCTGTACAGGCAGTCAACAAGGTAGCGGTAAATATAAGGAGAATGTACTCCGTGATGGTTGGTTGAGGCCAGTAAGAATTGAATATAGGAACGGATCGGGAACATAAGTTTTGGGTAACTACCGAGTTTCAACCGTTTTCATGTCGCTCTGACAGTTCAAACCACCTTTCTGTCTTTAGCGCCAGGGCATCCTGCAATTCTTTGAGGGCCACGGCGAGTTTGTCTATTTCAGGGCCGGCAAGCGAAGTATCTGCAAACTGGCTTTGAATGTTGGTCCTTTCTTTTTCGAGCTGTTCAATTTCCGACTCCAGGTTTTTGTATTCCCGCTGTTCCTGATAGTTCAGTCTGACCGCTGTAGAGGTATCGCGCCGCCTGTTGTCAGTTGTTTTAGAATCCTGCGACCCGTCAGCCGGTTTTTGTTCAGGTCCCCTTCGATTTTCTGCGGCCCTGAACTCCGAATAGCTTCCGGGAAAATCCTCGACTACCGCATTACCTCTGAAAACAAACAGGTGTTCTACAATCTTATCCATGAAATAGCGGTCATGCGATACCACCAGCAGGCAGCCTGGAAAGTCCATCAGAAAATTTTCCAAAACGTTAAGGGTAAGCACATCGAGGTCGTTTGTGGGCTCATCCAGGAGAAGGAAGTTCGGGTTCTGTATCAGTACGGTGCAGAGATACAGCCTTTTGCGTTCGCCCCCACTGAGTTTTTCAACAAAATCGTATTGTTTTTTACGATCGAAGAGGAAGCGCTCAAGTAATTGTTGGGCCGAAATCTGTTTCCCCTTTTTAAGCGGGATATATTCGCCGTATTCCCTGATGACATCAATAACCTTTTGTCCTTCCTTAACCGATATTCCCGATTGTGTATAATAGCCAAAAGATACCGTATCCCCAACTACCACTTTTCCCATATCCGGCAACTCGGAGCCTGTAACAATATTTAAAAAGGTAGTTTTACCGGTGCCGTTCTTGCCGATAATCCCTACCCGTTCTCCCCTTTTAAAGGTATAATCGAACTTATCAAGGATGGGTTTTCCGGGGAACGATTTGGAAACCTTGTGCAATTCTACGGTCTTGCTCCCAAGACGTTCCATATTGAGTTCCAGTTGCATTTCATCCGTTGGGCCAAGCTGTTGCAAACTATTTTTAATTTCCTGGAAATCGTCGATCCTCGACTTGGATTTGGTGGTCCTGGCTTTAGGTTGCCTGCGCATCCAATCGAGTTCCTTCTTGTACAGTAATTTAGCCTTGTGCTGTTCCACAGCCTCCTGCTCCTGCATGGCTTGTTTTTTTTCGAGGTAATAGGAATAATTGCCCCTATAGGTATAAAGCCGGCCTACGTCCAGTTCCAGGATCTCATTACATACCCGTTCAAGGAAATACCGGTCGTGTGTTACCATCAGCAGGCTAAGGTTTTCCTTTGCAAAATAAGCCTCCAGCCATTCGATCATTTCAAGATCGAGGTGGTTGGTAGGTTCATCCAGGATAAGCAGGTCGGGTTTGTTAATAAGCGCGTTGGCGAGGGCCAGCCTCTTTTTCTGACCCCCGGAAAGGGTGCCCACCCGGGCATGCATATCTTCTAGTTGCAGGCGAAAAAGGATTTGCCGGTACTGGGTTTCAAAATCCCAGGCATTATATCTTTCCATGGCCTCGAAAGCATGCTGGTATGCTACCTGGTTATCCGGGTTATCCAATGCTGCGTTGTATTTCGCAATAACCTTAAGGATCTCGTTATCGCTGGCAAACACGGTTTCTTCAACGGTTAATTCCGGATCGAGGTCCGGCTCCTGCTCAAGCAGGGATATTCGCAACCCTTTCCTGTAACTTACCTGGCCGCTGTCGGGACTATCGTGTCCTGCCAGAATTTTCAGGATGGAAGTTTTCCCCGTTCCATTTTTAGCGATCATAGCTATTTTCTGGTCCTTGTTTATCCCGAAAGATAAATCGGAAAAAAGGACATTTTCCCCGAAGGATTTTGTGATATTTTCTACGGTTAACAGGTTCATGTTCAGTGGGCTTTCAAAAATTTGTAGTGGCGGTAAAGAAAGTAGTAACGCAGCGCCAGGCAGCACCAGATCGCAATAAAAAGGGGTGAAAACACCTGTATGGAGGTCATCCATAAAACCATGACCAGAGCCAGCAAAACAATTAGTGCCGCAAAGTACAGGGGTAATCTCAGGGTATCCGACCCCTTTCGGAGGAGATAGAAAGCCAGCAGGAGGTTAAGAGGGAATGCCCAAAGTAGGTTAAAATTCCAGGCTGTCGCAGAATGGTCCGTAAAGAACCAGAGAAAAATTATCAGGAGGCCGGTTATCCCGGTGATGAACAGCAAAAGGAAGTCCAGTGTCAGGCTACGGCTGCTATTTTTAAAATCTATATAGGTAATGGTAACTGTAAACAATAGTAACAGGCCCAGCCAGAAGGCAGGGGTTAATGTAAAATACGCTCCGTTGCCGGAACCCTGATCTTCCAGGATGGTACGCTCACGAAACACAAGGGGCTTACCTCCGATAAGGCTATGATTCAATTGGCCGTAAACGTAATCCGGCAGGAACATATGCTCCAGCGGTTTTGCTTTCCGGTCTATTACAGCGCCCAAAGCAAGATCTATTCCGAGGCTCGACCATGAATTGGTATGCAGGTACTGGTGAATGAGCTGCCTGAAAGTAAATTGCTGTTCCGGGTAATTTTGGTCGAATTTCAGGCGGTCGCCGAGTACTTGTGAAAGTATATCCGGAATTTTGGTGGAACAATTGTTAAATAAAAAATCGTATTTATAGTCGCGGTTGGCAGGTTCGTAATTGGTTTCCAGAAATCGGTAAATCTCGTTTCGCTGCGGGGAACTGAGTTGTAAAACCTGTTCCTTTACCCAGCGTTTCTCGAGCTGGTAGGTATACAAGAAGTTTTCAAAAGACTCCCTGCTAAGGGAATACAAAAGTTTGCCCCTGGCAAATTTGAGGTAGAAATTCGGGGTGTCAAAATTAAAGGTCCCGTAATTGTAGACCACATCGAGCCCGTTGACTGGGTCCTGTACCCGGAAAGCGCTGTGGCCGAAAGTGGCGTAAAGATCCGTACCCGGGCCGCAGGTGATCACACTGATCTGTGCCCGGGAAGAAAGTTGCCCCTGCACTTTCGATACGAAAACCAGGAGCAGGAAAAAAACCGGGAGGATACGGATTACTGATATCATAATTAATAAGTCGTGCGTTTTCCCGGTGTCTTCATGGCCACAAATATCTGAATAAAAACCTTACCTGAAAGGGCGTGCCATCGCTATTTTCTTGTGGCACCAGCCTGTTACCCGTATGTTCTCTGAAAATTGCTGCTACAGGAAAGAGCAGGCTGCACACTTCCTGAAAATTATCTTATTTTTACGCAAAGCGCTTCCTATGAAACAACATTTTCCCAACATGATCACGCTGCTCAATGTTTTTTGCGGATGTGCGGCGGTAATTTTTGCGGTGCGCGACCAGATGGAACTTACCGCAATCTTTGTGTTCCTGGGAATATTTTTCGATTATTTTGACGGCTTGGTGGCGCGATTGCTTAAGGTACAGAGCGAACTGGGGATACAGCTCGATTCCCTGGCCGACATGATCACCAGCGGCCTGGTACCAGGCATCGTGATGTTTCAGCTCATAGATATGTCGCAGGCGGGAAGCTGGATCCAGGATGGCGAAACAACCGGATTTAACGCGACAGATATTCTGCCCTTTTTCGGGTTCCTGATCACCCTGGCTTCCGCCTTCCGGCTGGCGCGGTTTAATACAGACGAAAACCAGGTTTCCTCCTTCCGGGGCCTACCCACTCCGGCAAATGCCTTGCTTATTATCTCCCTGCCGCTGATTCTGCTGTACCAGGGCAATGATTACCTGAATGCCTTAATCCTTAGTCCCTGGTTTCTTTTTATTCTGACATTGTTAAGTTGCTTCCTGCTCAATGCACCCATTACTTTATTCGCACTGAAATTCAAGGACTGGAGTTTTAAGAACAATGCCTTACGGTATTTATTTGTGATTGTGAGCCTGGTACTACTGCTTACGTTACAGTTCCTTGCAATTCCTGCAATTATAGCTCTCTATATCCTTAGTTCCCTTTTTGCACCGAAAGCCGAACCCAGGGCAGGCTGACAATTATTTCGATATTAATCCACCATGCATCGGTATTATACCGGTTGGCAGATACTGTTTTGAAAATATCATGTGGAGGCAGCTCTTTTAAAAGTCGAGTTTCTTTTTCCGCAATTCGAAATTCTGGCCCAGGTATACTTTTCTCACCATTTCGTCTTCAGCAAGTACCTCGGGAATCCCGGATTTAAGGATACCTCCTTCGAACATCAGGTAGGAGCGTTCCGTAATGGCAAGAGTCTCCTGTACATTGTGGTCTGTTATGAGGATGCCGATGTTTTTATTTTTTAACTGGGCAACAATTCTCTGGATATCTTCCACAGCTACGGGATCTACCCCTGCAAAGGGTTCATCGAGCAGGATAAATTTGGGATCAGTTGCCAGGGCCCTTGCAATCTCGGTTCGCCTGCGTTCGCCACCTGAGAGGAGGTCGCCCCTGTTTTTACGGATATGGGTAAGCCCGAATTCTTCCAACAGCGATTCCATGCGGCGGTGCTGTTCTGTTTTACTGAGGTCTGTGAGCTGTAGCACACTAAGAATGTTCTTTTCCACGCTGAGCTTACGGAATACGGAAGCTTCCTGTGCCAGGTAGCCAATGCCGTTTTGGGCCCGTTTATACATGGGGAATCTGGTGATTTCCATCTCGTCGAGATAGATTTCCCCCCCATTGGGCTTTATCAACCCGACTATCATGTAGAAGGAGGTGGTTTTGCCTGCGCCATTAGGCCCCAGCAGCCCAACTATCTCCCCCTGGTTAACTTCCAGGGAGATCCCTTTCACCACCTGGCGTCCGCGGTAAGACTTCATAATATTTTCAGCTCGGAGCTTCATAGGCATGACTTGGCCAAATCTACAGCTTTCCTCATGGGTACCGAAAGTTTTGCGAATTTTTTAACCTTGTTGTCCCTCAAGCAATTCCCAGTATTCATATGCCCTTCTCAGGTGTGGGATTACAATGGTGCCGCCGACCAGCGTGGCAATAGCGAGGGTCTCCAGGACTTCGTTCCTGCCCGCGCCTTATTTCCTGCAGCTTTCCAGGTGGTATTTTACACAATCGTCGCAGCGTAGTACGGCTGAGGCTACAAGGCCCAGTAATTCCTTGGTCCTGCTATCGAGGGCACCGGGGCTGTACGCATGGGTATCAAGGTTAAAAATTCGCTTGATAACCTTATTGTCGGCACCAAGCAGCTTTTCGTTCATCATTGAACGGTATTCGTTAAATTCTTCAACTTGGTTGGGCATTTTTCTTTGCTTTTTTGGCCTCCCTCCGCAGTACATAGCCAGAAATGAAGATGCTAACCTGATAGAGGATAAGTATTGGAATGGTGACGACGATCTGGCTGGCCACATCCGGAGGGGTTATTACCGCTGAAAGAACAAGCACTATTACAAGGGCCATCTTTCGGTATTTCCTCAGGAATTCAGGGGTTACCAATCCTGCCTTGGTTAGGAAGAATATTACAATGGGCAGTTCAAAAATAAGGCCGCATGCAATTACCGATGCCCGTACTGTTGAAATATAGGAGCCAAGATCTATGTCGTTGAAGACCTCCTCGCTTACGGTGTAACTCCCAAGAAAATTTATGGAAAGGGGGGCTACAATGTAATACCCGAAAAGGACACCCATAAAAAAGAGAGACGATGCCACGAAGATAAACCCCCGGGAATTCCGGCGTTCCTTTTCATAGAGTCCCGGGCTTATAAATTTCCACATCTCATAGAGCAGGTAGGGGAAACCAAGGATAAACCCTGCCCAGATGGAAGTCCATATATGGGCCGAAAACTGACCTGCCATCACCCGGCTTTGTACCCGGAAATCGGGACCACCACTGCAAAACGCCTCACTGAAGCCCAGCGTTTTAGATAATTTGCAAAACATGTCATAGGTGGGAAAATCGGCCTTTTTAGGACCGAAGATAACCGTATCGAAAATAAAATCCTTCATCATGAAGGCCACCAGACCTATCAGGACTACGGCAATGGTAGAGCGTATCAGGTGCCATCGAAGTTCCTCCAGATGGTCGAGGAACGACATCTCATTGGGGTCTTTGCGCGCTTTTGCCATCAGAGAATTCCCTCGTTTATCAGGTTGTGTAAATGTACCACTCCAACATATGCTTCCCCGTCAACGGCAAGCAGTTGGGAGATTCCCTTTTCCTGCATTTCTTTAAGTGCCTTTACGGCTAAAACCTCCATACCAATGGTCCGTGGGTTGGAAGTCATTATGTCACGTGCTTTCAAGCCGCTTATATTATCGTATTTGTTCAGCATTCGTCGGATGTCGCCATCGGTTACAATGCCCCTGATCCTGTTATTTTCGATGACAGCCGTGGCACCAAGCATTTTTTCCGAGATTTCTATAATTACCTGCCTGACATCGGCATTTACATCAACCTGGGGTTTCAGGTTGCCCAGGGCAATATCGGCTACCCTGAGGTATAATTTTTTACCAAGGGTACCTCCCGGATGATATTTGGCAAAGTCTTTGCTGGTAAATCCGCGCAGTTGTACCAGGCATATGGCCAGGGCATCACCAAGAACCATTTGGGCGGTGGTGCTGGTGGTGGGCGCAAGGTTGTTCGGGCAGGCTTCTTTTTCAACATAGGTGTTGAGGATATAATCAGCCTGCTTGCCAAGGAATGAATCGGGATTCCCTGTCATGCCGATCAACTTGTTGCCACCCTGCTTAATAAGGGGCGCAAGCATTTTAATTTCCGGGGTACTGCCGCTTTTTGATATAAGGATGACCGTGTCATTTTTCTGAATAATACCCATGTCGCCATGGATGGCATCGGCAGCATGCATAAAAATGGCGGGAGTGCCGGTTGAATTCAGGGTGGCGACAATTTTAGATGCTATAATGGCACTTTTACCAATGCCGGAAACAATTACACGGCCTTCTGAATGTAAGATGAAGTCTACTGCTTCGGCAAAGGTTTCATCCAATAGCGAGGACAGGTTTCGGATGGCTGTGGCTTCGGTCTCAATGGTTTTTTTTGCTATGTCAAGAATAGCTTTTCCGTTGCTCAAGGTATAGCTGAAATTAAGGTTTTTTGGCTTTCAGAAATTATCCTAAAATATAAACAGTTTCTAAAAGTTTGTCTTATATTTAAGATTCAGGAAACAAAAGTACACAAAGTTATTTTATAGGCGGATTTTAAAATACTACTAAATAAATTTGTTCCGTACTTCCTTCAAACTAATTATAAGTTCCTATCTTAATGGATTGTGAGTTAAAAAGAAATCGAGGCGGTGGAAATAAATAAAGAAAGCATGATTTTGAATGAGATTGATCTGCACGGCTCATTAAAAAAATATTTCGGCTTCTCCAGGTTTAAGGGTCTTCAGGAAGATGTAATCAAAAACGTTGTTCAGGGTAACAATAGCTTTGTTATTATGCCCACCGGTGGCGGAAAATCACTCTGCTACCAATTACCTGCCCTGATAAAAGAGGGTACCGCCATAGTGGTATCACCATTGATAGCCCTGATGAAGAACCAGGTGGATGCAATCAGGGGGGTGTCGGATTCTACCGGCGTTGCACATGTTTTGAACTCTTCCCTTACCAAAACCGAGGTGAGACAGGTTAAACGCGATATAGAAGATGGGGTCACAAAGTTGTTGTATGTCGCCCCGGAATCGCTTACCAAAGAAGAATATGTTGATTTCCTCCAGTCAGTAACCATTTCCTTTGTCGCCATAGATGAGGCGCACTGCATTTCCGAGTGGGGGCACGATTTCCGTCCTGAATACAGGAACCTGAGGGCCATAATCAACCGCCTGGGGGATAACATCCCCATAGTGGGACTTACCGCCACAGCTACACCAAAAGTGCAGGAAGACATCATTAAGAACCTGGCAATCCCGGATGCCAAAACTTTTAAGGCCTCGTTCAACAGGCCAAACCTTTTTTATGAAGTCAGGCCCAAAACAAAAAATGTTGATGGAGATATCATCCGCTTCGTTAAGAAGAATACCGGTAAAAGTGGCATAATATATTGCCTTAGCAGGAAAAAGGTGGAAGAACTCGCCCAGGTGCTGCAGGTAAACGGGGTAAGCGCCGTGCCTTACCACGCCGGCTTCGATGCTAAGACCAGGTCTAAATACCAGGACATGTTTCTAATGGAAGAGGTAGATGTGGTTGTGGCTACCATTGCCTTTGGCATGGGGATAGACAAGCCCGATGTGCGCTACGTCATCCACCACGACATCCCTAAAAGCATAGAAAGCTATTATCAGGAAACAGGCCGGGCCGGCCGCGACGGAGGGGAAGGCCACTGCCTGGCATTCTATTCCTATAAGGACGTTGAGAAACTGGAGAAATTCATGTCGGGGAAACCGGTAGCCGAGCAGGAGATAGGGAACGCCCTGCTGCAGGAGATCGTCGCATATGCGGAAACTTCCATGTCGCGCCGAAAGTTCATCCTTCATTATTTCGGGGAACATTTTGACGAGGAAACAGGGGAAGGGGCCGACATGGACGACAATTCCCGTAACCCCAAGGAAAAACAGGAAGCGTCCGGAGATGTTGTGCAACTGCTTCAGGTGGTTAAGGGAACCAATGAAAAATTTAAAGCCAGGGAAATTGTGAAAACGCTCACCGGGCGGACCAATTCCCTTATTTCCTCGCACAGGACCGACGAAAAATCGTTTTTCGGGATAGGCTCCGGGAAAGACAAACATTACTGGATGGCTTTGATCCGGCAGGTACTGGTAGCCGGACTATTGAAAAAGGAAATCGAGCAATACGGCATCCTGCACATAACTGCCGCAGGGGAAGCTTTTCTGAAGGAACCTGAATCCTTCATGATGACCAAGGATCATATCTATAATCAGGAAACAGACAATGCGATTGTAAGCGCCGCCAAGGAAAGCGCCGGAGTTGCCGACGAGTACTTACTGAAGCAGTTAAAGGACCTTCGTAAAAAGGAGGCTCAGAAAAAAGATATCCCCCCTTATGTGATCTTTCAGGACCCTTCCCTTGAGGATATGGCCCTGAAGTATCCGGTTACAATGGATGAACTGGTGAATATCCATGGGGTAGGCGAAGGGAAGGCGCGGAAATACGGTAAACCATTCCTCGACATGATCTCAGCTTATGTGGAAGAACACGAGATCATCCGGCCAGATGACCTTGTGGTGAAGAGTACCGGTGCTAATTCGGGCCTTAAACTGTATATTATCCAGAATATAGACCGCAAATTGCCCCTGGACGACATTGCGTCTTCTAAAGGGCTTGAACTGAGGGAACTTGTAAAGGAAATGGAACAGATTGTTTTCAGCGGGACCAAACTTAACCTGGGATACTGGATAGACGAAATCCTCGATGAGGACCAGCAGGAGGAAATCCACGAATATTTCCTGGATGCTGAATCAGATGATATAGAAGAGGCCTTAAAGGAATTCGAAGGTGAATATGAGGATGAGGAACTACGCCTCTACAGGCTTAAATTTATGAGTGAGGTCGCCAATTAAAGGACAAGATTATTATATTTAAAACAGCCCGGGAACCCCCGGGCTGTTTTAAATGGCCCGCTCAGAAATCGTAATTCCCTGCACTGATCATGGCTATAATTACGCCGAAATAGAGGATTACAAGTATCAGCATAATCAGGGAAAGACCCAGCCCTACATAGGACAAAATACGTCCTGTGTTCAGGCTTTCGTAGCCCGAATACATTTCCGGATTCTCCATGTATAGACGTTTGGCACTTTGTGCCTTTGAAAGCCCAATAATGCTGAAAATGGCTGCAAAAGGCCCACAGCATATTAGGGCACCCACCACAGATATTATTCCCATGGTAAGTACGGTGCTGGCACCAGGCAAAGGTTGTTGACTCATTGTATCGGCTGCTAGTTGGTTATTCTTCGATTCCCCATTGTTCCATCATTTCCCTGGATTTTTCCATATAAGCCTCCCAGCCACCCATCTGTGATATCTGGTAAAAGGTAAAGATGAAATACAGGATGCCTAGTACCAAACCAATGATAGCTATGATTTTGGCGGTCTTCAACTGGCTGTAATTGGTATATAATTCAGGGTTCGCCTGGTATTTTTTTTCATCGCCACGAATCAGGAAGAAGGCTATTCCGGCCAATAATGCACCGGGGATGCCCCCAAAACAACAACATATTAAAGAGAGGATCGCCAGGACTATGGCTATGGTTACAT
>CAYSVQ010000205.1:0-33416 GCA_964434565.1 uncultured Flavobacteriaceae bacterium
AAGGTGGCCGAATCGCGTTGCTGCTCCGGTTGGCGCGATTGTTCCTGCCCGGTGCTTCCCGGAACATTATCTTCCCGGTTTTTATTGGCAACTTCCTGACAAGCCATCAAAAAAGACACTATCAATAGGGCAGTGCCAAAATAAATCAATCTCATAGTAACGATTAATTATAATATCTGCTATATAAACGTTTTAAACCCCCGTCTCGGACGTCGTATACCCGGATATTTTGAACACAAACGAATTGGAAAATTAACGCGATCCGAACAGGCAATACCAGGTGACGGACCACGGTTGCAGGTTTTTTAAGAATTACATCATACATGCGATGTAGCATAAACTTCAAAGTACTGCGCTTTTCCCAGGGGAAAAGTCGTTTAGAGGAAGGAATTTAAAGCCGTTTTTATGCTATTTGCCGTTCCACCAGAGGGATAATAACGTTTGGGATAAAATCCACCAGAAAATGTGCGATGATATTCGCCTTCAAATCCCTTTTCTTCCAGTAAAACCAGGCAAGGATAAGGCCCAGGACAAAGGAAATGAGTATGCCCCCGATTCCCTGCCTGAAATGAAGCAGCCCGAATACCACCGCGGGCAGCAGGAAGTATACCAGCCATCGGCCGCTAAACTCCTCCAGGCGTTCCATAAGATAACCCCGGTAGAATAGTTCCTCCACCACCCCAGCCCTTAAAACCATCAGGGAGACGGCCCACAGGGAGATATGATCATAACGCTGGGCTTCCCCACCCTGGCCAAAAGATATACCCATGGCATTCAGGGCGAGCAGGCAACCCAGGGCTGCCAGAAAACAAACAGTCATTATCAGCAAACTGAAGAGAACAGATTTGCCCCAGTGCTTATTGTGTAACCCTATAGAGTGCAGGCCGCGGTTTTCTCCTTTCAGGATAAGTAGAATAAGCCCCGCTGCGGCAAGGAGTATCAATAATTCCCTGCTGACTACCACCCAATTGGTAAGGGTGCCGGGATATAACCAGGCGTAAAGTGTAATGATCAGAGGTCCGGCCAGCGTGGCATATACCAGTCCGAAAAGACTTATTGCAGGGATTTTTCCTGAAGCCATATATAAGGATTTGGAAATAAGTATCCTGTAATGCCGGATTGTTACGTTAACCATTATAAATTTTATTGCCCTATGCTTGAGGCTTTTAACACCAGAGGATGTCAATTGTATGGGAAAGTCCTATTTTTGCGGGCCGGATGGGCAATCCTGCAAACGCGTATGACCTAATGATGAAAAGAAAAAATCAAGCTTCAATACTGCGAACGACCCGCAGGATCCACCGTTTCCTGGGCGTGTTTTTATTTGGCTTCTTTATCCTGATCGCGCTTACTGCCCTGTTGCTGGGATGGAAGAAAAACACTAACGGGTACCTGTTACCCGAAAGCGCGGTACGAAAGGAAAGCATTGGGTTAAGGCCTATCGGGATCGATTCCGTACAATATGTTGCGGTCCTGGCCCTTGAGGGGTTAAAACCGGAACTGCCATCAACAATAGACCGGCTTGATATCCGCCCCGAAGACTGACTGGCCAAGGTTACCTTTAAGGATCATTATTGGGAGGTACAGGTTGACCTGTTTACCGCGGATGTGCTGCAAATTGCCAAAAGGCGTTCAGACTTTATTGAAAACCTGCACGATGCCTCCTATTTCGATAAGTATTTCTCCACAGGTAGAGATATCATCAAGCTCGTTTATACGACTGTGATGTCTGTGGCCCTATTAACTTTCAGCCTAACCGGTTTCTGGTTATGGTACGGCCCCAGGCGTATGCGGCAGAACAAAAGTTAAAGGCCACTCGGGAAAGCTAGCCGCTTCATTTTCTATACAGGTAAGAATGTAACTTTTCGGATTAAATCATACCGGAAAATAGGCCGAGATTGCCGGAGCACAGCCAATTTCCCCAAACCCTTTTGTGTACGGGATTTTCATACAGTGCTGTTTTACTCAGTTTCCAATGAAGACCATAGATCCTAAAGTTATACAGCAGTTGTTTGTCTTACTCCTCATATTGCTGTTGGGAGGGCTTATCTTTAGGTATATGCTCCCTTACCTGGCAGGGATCCTCGGGGCAATCACTTTCTATGTGCTTCTGAGGAAGCCGATGGCGCTGCTGATAAAGCGAGGTTGGAACCCCCGCCTTGCTGCCGGTTTACTGCTGCTCCTTTCATTTATTTGCATTCTGATCCCGGTTTCGGGAATTATCCTCTTGTTAGGCACTAAGGTTGAACCGGCGGTAAGAAGGACAGAACGGGTTGTTGAGGCAATTAAGGATGGGCTTTCAAAATGGGAAGCCCAGACCGGAATGGATTTTTCCTCCAGTATAGACGCGTCCGCTGTTTCCACCTGGCTTTCAAATAACCTGCAAGCCATAGCAGGGGGAACTTTCAATATGTTCATTGCCATAGGCATCATGTATTTTGTGCTATACTATATGTTAACGAACCGGCGGCAACTGCGTGAATCACTTTTTGCCTATATCCCGGTGAGTTCGGAACACCTTTCGGTCATAGGGGTTGAAGCGAGGGCCATGGTACGCTCCAATGCCCTCGGGATTCCACTGGTAGCCTTGGCACAGGGAATTGTGGGTTTACTGGGATTTGTAATTTTCGGCATTGAGAACGCATTATTCTGGTCGCTCCTGGTTACCATAGGTTCTATGATCCCCTTTATTGGAGGGTTGTTAGGGATTATTCCGGCTTTTATCCTTACCTATTCAAATGGCCTGGAGTTTCAGGCCTGGGGGATCTTAATATACGGATTGGTGATCGTAGGATCTGCGGATAATCTGGTCAGGCTGTATGTGCTGCAAAGACTGGATAACGTGCATCCGTTAATCACGCTAATAGGGGTAATAGTAGGGATTCCAATGTTTGGGTTTATAGGTCTGATTTTCGGCCCTTTGCTCATCAGTTTGTTTCTGATCATAGTGCGTATTTACAAGAAAGAGTACGGGACTAGGGAGCCTTCCCAGAAACAGCGATAAGAACCGAACGGTTTGCCCCAGCAATTTGTCCGGTTAAAAAGGCCCTAATACGGTGCTTTTAAGAGGGATGCGGGCTTAAACCGTTGAATTGGGTCAACTAAAAAAGCTATTGCATTAATTCGCGGGAGGGCTTCTTCATATTATTACTTTGTTTTATTAGAGCATCGTACAGTATCAGTATTTCGAACCATTAACCATTTAAAACCCGGAGAATGACTGAACAACTACTCATACGGCTGAGAAAGATCGCAGATACGGACTATGAGATCTTCCCTTTGCTGAAACAACGTTACAGCCCGCATGTTTTTAAGAAGGAGCGCGTTGCAGACAGTCAGTTAAAGAAATTATTCGAAGCCGCCCGATGGTCGGCAAGTACTGGAAATTTGCAACCCTGGCGCTTTGTTTATGGGCAGAGGGGTACGGCAGCCTATGGCAAGATAGTGGATTGCCTTAAGGACGGACACAAAAAATGGGCTTCTACAGCGCCACTCCTGATCCTGACCGCTTATAAAGGGTTAATGGAATCCGGGGAAGAAAACAGCCATGCGCTCTACGATTTGGGGCTGAGTATAGGTAATATGACAGTCCAGGCACAGTATATGGGAGTCGCCCTGCATAATATAGCAGATATCGACGGGCAAAAGGCACGAAAATTGTTTAACATTCCGCAGTCTTGTCAGATTGCCTCTGTTATTGCAGCCGGTTACTACGGAGGCGACCTTACCCAATTAAGCGAAGGCCTGCGGCATCTGGAAACGGAGACCCGCAACAGAATACCCCAAACTGACTTTGTCTTTGAGGAGAAGTGGCCGGCAATAGGCACCCATAATCATTAAGTATAAAAGATTCCCTGGCTATTATGCAGGGACGCTGCCCCGGGATAATCTGGCTGCGGGGCAAGGCTATTTTTCACGTTTTATCCGGAATTTGCTGTGGTAATCTTTTGGGGAGAGACCGTATTTCTCCTTGAATAATTTTGAAAAGTAGCTCCTTGAATTCAGGCCTATGCTGTAACATACTTCCGTGATGTTCAGATCGGAATTCTCCAGTAATTCCTTTGCTTTTTCTATCCTCAGGTTCCTTACATATTGGTTTACCGACACCTTATACAGGCGCTTAAACCCCTTCTGGAGGATATTCTGGTTAAGCCCAACCCTTTTTGCCAGGGAAACAATCGTAGGGTGGTTGTCTAATTCTTCCTGGATTATTTTGGCGGCCTGCTCTATTTTTTCTACGGTTGCCTTCCGGATAATAGTCCGATCCCTTGGCCCTTTGAGGTCGTCTTTGTATTGTTGCATCTGATGGGAAAGAATCTCATAAACCTTCCCTTCCCGATATACCGTTTTCATGAAATCGGTAAACTCACATTCACTGAAATCTTCCAGGAAGCCGGCTATGTCGAGACTGTAATATTCCTTATGGTAAAACTGGTTGGTGCCATTCACGTCGCGGAACAACTCTAGCAGATCCTCATCCATTTTGTCCAGGAAGTCCTCTATTTTTTCCTCGAATAGCTTCCTGTTTATTTCCAGGCTAAAGAGGTGAATTGGTTTCTCCGCAGGAAAAATAAATATGTGATTTTGCTTTGGAATGCTCGAAATAATGGCATTTTCAAGGCGCCTGATCTCACTGAAGTTTTTTTGGTTGGTGAACTTATGTAAAAAGGTAGCTTCCTTGTTAAATAAGAGCTTCAATGGGTGAAGCACTCCCTTTTCGTGCTCAATCCTCAGATCCTGTTTTAAGGTGATCTTATATTCAATAAAACCAATTCCATGCGAAAACTGTATCCCCAGAATATAACCACTCCCCAGTTTTTTGGGGAGCTTTAAACAAAACTCCTTGTTATTTTCCTCCACTGTAGCTTTCAGGCTTGCAGCCATATCAAGGATATTTTCGCTGACATTCGAATCGCGTACCTGTAGTTTAAGAGTCATTTTAGCTGTATTATTTTTAACAACTTCTTAAATATATACGTTTTAAAATAAGAGATGGGATAAGAGAAAAAGTTTCTTACGGTTCTTAAACGAAGACGGCAGCATCTGTTTATCAGGGCGAAGAACAGATGCTCCGAACCCTGGCCTTTACCGCACCCCTACCTTACTAACTTGTGCCAGGCATTTAGAAACATTTGATTAATTTCTAATCATTCTCCGTATTTACATGAACTATACAGCCCCGGCTATATGATTTAAGCTACATTTGCTGTGGATTTTCAGTTTTGTAAAGAAATTCGTTCAAATAATAGGTTCAAAAGTGGCCATATTTATCTTTTTATTGTTAAAAAGGTATTATATTTTCTGGCATATTTGTTTTGAGCAGTAACCAGTTATACAATCCTAATCCTGCCCTATGCGAATCAATGTAAGAATTGATTGTAAACAGACCTTAAAAACCGTGCTGCGTGAGCAACTCGGCCGGCTGGATATTGATTATGAACTTTCCGGCCCTGGCGAAGTTTTGATCCGGGAGGATTTGTCTGATGAGAAGCTGGAAAGCCTTATTCATGGGCTGAAGGAATATGGGGTTGAGATTATGGATGACAAACAGCTGGCGCTGGTAGATCGTATTAAGGCGACCATAGACGAAATGCTGGAGCATGAAGGAGAAAACTCGGAAAAAGTTTCCTCCTACCTGGCCCGCAAGTTAAATTATTCCTATTCGTACTTATCCGGACTTTTTTCGGAAAATACCTTTACATCTATTGAGAATTTTATTATTCTGAGAAAGGTGGACCTGGCCAAGGAATTAATCTGTGACACCGATTTAACGCTTACCGAAATCGCCTATCGCCTCAATTACAGCAGTGTAGCGCACTTGTCCGCACAATTTAAAAAGACAACCGGTTTGACTCCCACAACTTTTCAAAGGATCATTGAGAAAAGAAAAGCTCGGTTTGCCGAATTAAATTAACCTTTAATTACCCGATGAGCATTAAGATTCTAAACATCGCCCTGGCTGATGATGATGAGGACGACAGGCTCCTTTTCAAGGAGGCTATTGAGGAAATACCAATAGAAACCAAACTTTCGCTCTTTAACCACGGAGAGGAATTAATGGACCACCTCTGCCTGCCGAATATCGTATTGCCCCATCTGGTTTTTCTGGATCTTAATATGCCCATTAAGAACGGGATGCAATGCCTGCAGGAGATACGCGCTAACCCGTCGCTTAACCAGGTAGCGGTAGCCATTTACTCTACCTCTTCCTCGGAGAAGGATATAGAGAGCACATTTATTCTCGGGGCAAACGTATATATCAATAAACCTAATAGTTTCTATAACCTTAAGGAAGTTATAGAAAGGGTGCTGCAGGTAAACTGGCAGTACGAAACCTCCAATTTAAACAAGGAAAATTTCCTGTTTCGGATATAAAGGAGTAAATGAATTTTAAAGGATTAACTACATCTACCCAGAAATATATTATTCTGCTGATAGTTTCGGTGGTTGTACTCCTTATTGCAGAAAGTGTCACCTTCCGGCAGATTGCCCTGCTCAAGGAATCTGCAAACCAGGTTGCGCGTAACCTCGAAGTGCAGAAGGCGATCGGCAAGCTGTATTCTGACTATTCCCGTATGAAGTCAGAGGAACTGACGGCACTTTTACTGGGGAATGTATTGCAGGAATCATCCTGGGAAAACCATAAGGAACGCATCTATAATTCTTATAAAAACCTCGAGATCCTGCTTAAGAATAACCCGGGACAACAACAAAGATTACGGGAAATTGGCGAGTTTCAGGATTCATTTTACGATGCGCTTAGCTCCCTGCAGAATTCCGGGACCGACACCACCCTGGTATCTCCGGGTATCCGACCAGCCCTGATAAAACTTAACCAGTCCCTGGAAGAAATCAGGATGACAAAGGATAGGATGTTGCTTGAGGAGGATAAGACGGTAGCCCTCCTGAAGGAAGAATTTGATGAACAGGCAGACATAACCCCTTTGTTTACCCTGCTGCTCGCGTTATTCTCACTGGCCGTTTTCCTCCTGGCATTCGCAAGGATTTACAGGAATAAACAGCGCATAAAGGCATCACAGGAATTTCTCAAAAGTATATTGCGAAATACGAATAACATTGTTAATTACTACGAGCCCGTTTATGACGACAATGAAAGGGTAACGGACTTCAGGGTCGTTTTTGCGAATGACTGCAACAGAGACTACCTTGGGCTCGATCCTGATCAGATGGAAGGTCAGTTAATTTCAAAGGTTTTTCACTTCATGAGCCTTAACGGGGAACTGAACGAGCTTATCGCAAGCTATACGGAACAGGAAAAGGTATTTCTGGACAGGCAAATTGTTGTGGAGGGTAAAAGAATGTGGTTCAAATCAATCATAGTACCACATGCGAATGGAATTCTGGAAACCGGCGCTAATAATACACGTGAAAAGGAAGATGAAGAGAAGCTCAGAGAGCTGAATGAACAATTAAGAAACCAGAATGAAGAACTGGTCCGTACGGAAGCCTTCCTGGAAGGGGTATTAAGAAGTACGGAGAATGTTATTATGTCTTTTGAACCGGTATGGGAAGGCATGAATACTATAGTGGACTTTAAATTACTGTACCTCAACACTGCCATAGAAGGAATTGTGAACACCAATGTATCGGGCATGGTAGGGAGGAAGGTATCCGAAATAAGCCCGATGATTTTTGATTCACGGATTTTTAAACATATGATAGCCTGCTACAAGGATGACAAGCTGGTTAATTTTGAATCCTCCTATACCCGCCTCGGTATTGAGCACTGGTTGCAGGGGACGGCTATTAAATGGCACCAGGTGATTACCCTGAACCTTGTGGATATTACCAAACAGATACATGCTGAACAGAGTCTGAAGAAACGGAACCTCCAGTTAAAGCGGAGCAATGAGGAGCTTGAATCATTCAACCGTGTGGCCAGCCATGATCTGCAGGAACCCCTGAGAAAAATACAGATGTTCCTTTCGCGTTTCGACTCGGAGGAGGGCAAATTATCCAAAAAAGGACAGGAATATCTGGCAAAGGTGAACAGTGGAGCCGAACGAATGCAATCGCTTATCCTAAACCTGCTGGCTTATTCCAGAATAGATAATACCAACGACAATTTTGAGGATGTTGATTTAAACCAGATTCTTAATAAGGTGCTGGAAGACCTGGCATTGCCGGTCAGGGAGACCCGCGCTAAAATCAGGAAAGACAAACTGCCTGTTATCAGGGGGGTGCCTTTCCAACTGGAACAATTATTTCTGAACCTGCTCTCGAACGCTCTGAAGTACAGAAAACCAAAAACACAGCCCAACATTGAGGTCCACGTTGAAGAGGTACATAGGAGCCAGATCTCCGAAGATTTCATAAAATCGTCCAGAAACTATTACAGGATAACCGTCGTGGATAATGGGATAGGGTTTGACCCTGCCAATGCCACTAAAATTTTTGAGGTGTTCCAGCGGCTTCACCAAAAGAATGAATATTCCGGTACCGGGATTGGCCTGGCCATTTGCAAAAAGATAACGGAAAACCACCTCGGACATATCCTTGCCACCGGAGAACCAGGTGAAGGCTCCACCTTTGTCTTATATTTTCCATCATCCTGAACCGCGCTTTTTAGTAATAGAACTTATTAGTTCCGGATGTTTCGGAGCCAATGGTATCCCTTTCATATATAAGTAACTACCGCCTACCTCATATTTTAGCTTTCCATCTGATCCTTTCCTGCTCGTTATGAATAGTTTAACAGCTCAGGAGGCCCCGATCTAAAAATTCTGTAACAGATTCCTGTAATTGTGTAAGGGGCCAAGCCCACTCTCCCACGATCTTTACATTAAACATTAAAACTAGTCTTTTGAAAGTTTCATTTTCCCATCTCGCAGAACATTTAAGGGAAGTATTAGCGCCCTTCTTTTCAAAGCACCAAACCGCTGATCCCAAATATAGGGTGATGCTGCTTAGCGTTTTGAGTAGTCAGGGGGAAAAGAACGTTTCATACCTGTTACAACCATCAGGACAAAGGAATAGCAGTTTAATTAGCATAAGTTGTTATTGATTTGAAGGATTATACCCAAACTATCTCATGTGAAATTGTGATTGGCTTAATTAAATGGAATCCGGCAATTTATGCCGGTAATCCCGGGCCAAAGGATTTTAGAAGCACCTATTGCCTACCCCTGGGCATTTGAGCTGATACTATTTAGGGTAAAATAAAGAACTTTAAAACAGAACATCATGGATTCAATTAAACTTACAACAACAAAGATCGATAAGATGTTCCACAGGCTTCATCAGGGTCTTGGCGGAACATTGACATTGGATCATGACGAGCACACACTGGAACTCGATAACGAACTCGGGAAGGGACTGATACGGGGAATCGCCTTCCTAGGAGGTATTTCGTACCTGGAGTTTAATATGACCTTTGATGAAGATTTTAAGTTTATTACCACTAGTGCGGAAAGTAACCCAATATATTTTGCGTATTGCTCAAAGGGCAGGTTAACCCATAGTTTTGGAAAGGATGGCAAAAAGCGCAAACTGAACAGTTTTCAGACCGGGATTCTTGCCAGCCGGGGTGAGGATGACAACATATTGTATTTTGAAAAGGGTAACCAGCTAAAAGCGACGCTAATTACGGTGAATACTTATGATAGTACAGGAACCCTCCAGAAGTACGGTCTCAATGAAAAGTTATCCAAGACATTTTTTAACGGACAGAGTTCCGAAAAATTTGTCTACATAGGATCCCATAACCTTAGGATTGCTGAAAGGATTCAACAGCTCAATAGTATCACCCAGATTGGGATAGTAAGAAACCTGCTGATAGAAGGGGAAGTAAATACCATCCTTGCCCTGGAGTTGCAGCAACATTCTGAAGACATGTCCAATATGAAGAAGCAAACCGGTTCTTTAAGGGCAAAGGAAATGGAGTCTATAAAGGAACTTTCCCAGTTTATTAAGAACTACCCGGACACACAGCTCCTGATCAAGCAACTTTCGCGCCGCTCAGGTTTATCGCCCACCAAGTTGCAGGAAGGGTTTAAGCTCATGCACGGGCGTACTGTTACTGATTATATCAGGGAGGTGCGGATCAGGAAATCGGAAGAACTTATTAAAAATACCGATCTTAATATTTCAGAAGTGGTGTATAGCATCGGGTTTACCAGCCGCAGTTATTTCTCCAAGATTTTTAAGAAGAAATATAACTGCAGTCCGAAGCAATACAAAGACAATCAGAACAAGGTAGCTGTAACAGCCTGATATATATACTATTGTTTATGAAAACCGGCCTTAAAAGGCCGGTTTTTAATTTGTGGCATGCTCCCATCAGTCAGAGAGGAGCATTCCGCTTAAGCCAATAAATTACCCCAGGTTTAGCGAGGGTAATCGGGTTCAACGCCAAAAAAAACAGCCCCACTAATTAGTGGGGCTGTTCTCAATAGAATCAGAAATACGCACTTAGTTACCAGCTATCTATTTCCTTTTTCAATTCCTCTTTCTTTTTGCCGGTTTTTTCCTGTAGGCGTCCGAGCATCTCATCGAATTTTCCTTCAGAGTACTTCAGGTCATCGTCTGTAACATTAGCATATTTTTGCTTGAACTTCCCTTTTACCTGATTCCATTTTCCTTTTAATTGCTCATTGTTCATGGTGTTAGATTTTAAAAACAGGTTACTATTAATTTTAATGATCCCTTGAATTTAGCAAAGTTATAAGGTTGTAATTGCCTCGGGAACTCATGAAATTAACCCGATTAAACGTATTATAATAATTGTGGGAATCAGGATTAGGTTAATGGACATGCTTTTGGTATACAGTCTAAATTTGCCTGGAAATTTGATGGTATTACAGCCAGTTGGCAACAGCGGGTACCATCAAACAAGAAACTGCCCAAAGCAAGTGAAAGATGCTACGGGCAGTCCGCATTTTTAAAACGGGATCAGTTTTACTACTCTCCGCTGATGGCTTTTCGGTTCAACCAATTCTCGGCCAGTTTGTCGAGCGTATTATCGGCATCATATTCCTCATCGAGGGTAGTCTGCAGGGTTTCGGCAATATCCTGATGCCCCAGTTCCTTGGCGTAACGCACCGCGGTTCCATAGCCCGCAATTTCGTAGTGCTCAACCCTCTGGGCTTCCGCTACGAGTCCGGCATCCATAACTTCCTCAGAAGCTGCTTCCTCAATAAAGCCTTTGGCTTCCTTGATAAGGCCTTCCATTGCTTTGCATTTTTCACCCTCAGGGCTTATTTTTAGTGACTTGCATATACTCTCAAGACGCTCCTTTTGCTCTTTGGTTTCTTCGAGGTGGTTTTCAAAGGCCTCCTTTAACTTGCTGTCATTCGCCTTTTCGGCCATCTCCGACAGAGCTTTAATTAACTGATTTTCTGCACTGTAAAGATCCTGTAATTGGTGTTCGAACAAATCTTCCAAAGTTTTCATACGTGTGTTTTTTATTGTTGATAATGATTTTTAACTAATTCAAATTAGGACCTTTAGCATTCGGCCATTAACCGTATTGAATAATACGTTAACCTGATAATATTATTTTATACAGGCGTATGGTACTCCGCTGGAGATTCGTATTCAGGGAAAAGAAAAAGCCGGCTGTTTAGCCGGCTCTGATTTCCAGTCGCGGTTGCCACAGGATTTAATCCAAAGGTACAAAACTGAATTTCTGACCACCTACAGATGCATCAACCATAAGTCCGGCTTTTGGGAAAGCAAATACTGCCACCCCTTCTTCGAACCGGGCGTTCGCCGCTGCCCCGGACTCAAGCACAACGGCTGAAGCTTCGGCTGAGAACTCAAAATCTTCTTCCTTAAATTCCTTCAAGTCATTTTCAGTCTCAAAAAAGATTATCTCTATCACGGCCTGTCCACCGGCCTGGAGGCCTACGTTGAGCTTTTTAAGGTCTGCCATACCAATGGCTTCACCATTTTCATAAACCACGCCGTTTCCGGATGCCCCACCGATTATAAAACCGCCTTTGCCCACATTGGGGAAGATGGCATAACCTGCAGAATTAGCAAAGAATTCTTGTAATCCGGAATCGGTGGTCATCAGGGTTTCTTTGGCTTTCTCCGCATCGTCGATAACTTTCTGGTCTTCCGCCGATTGGGCAATTGCGCCGAAAGACATCAGCATAAGGAGCAGGAAGCCAGGTGTTTTTAGTTTTAGAGTGTTCATAATATCATGTTTTAATTAAAAAATTATAATTATAGTCAGGACAGAATCTATCCCGGCTGTCTTCGTCTGCCAACTATTGGCAGTCAGTTCAAAAGTACGACAGGTCGCTCGGGATCATTGCCTTTTTTGATCACTTTATTGCTGCAAAAACCAGTCCGAGATGCCCATATGCAGGGCTTTCTCCTCCAAAAGAGCCCCTTTAATACCTGATTGATATTTTACGAGCCCGCAGCTATTTTATAAGCTATTTTTTCGTGCGATACCATTAAGCATTCAGGTGATTAGGGGTTACATTCAGGACAATAATTCTAACCGGGCCCACTGCCTGCCACTTTATACCAAATTTTATAAATAAGGCAGGGGAACATGGCTCATCAAAGAAAGTAACAATGGCAGAAATAAAGATTACAAAGAAAAAACCGGTTTGGCCATGGATTTTACTGGTTGTTGCGATATTGGCGATTATGGCCTATTTCTATTTTGAATCAACCGAGCCGGTTCTCTATGATGAAGAAACGGAGACCGAAGAAATCGGAGCCGCAGGTTCTGTGTCAGCAGGGATGTATGCCCCCTTCGCAACTAGACCATTTAGCTGAACGTCTAAGGCTGGCATTAGTACATTTATGAAGGTTCCCAAAACCTTCAGGGAGTCATTACTATATTAAAAATCTAAACAAGAAAAAATGAGTACGAAAGAAAAGCATCTACACCGCCTTGAAGAACTGTCTGATTATAAGATCGCTTCCGGTTATCCCGATGTACGAGGTTGGGAAGTCAGGGATCTCAATAACCGGGTCATCGGTAAGATAAGCGGATTGTTGGCCAATGTGGAAAAGGAGAAGATCGTGTATCTCGATGTGGAGGTTGACGAAACCATTATCGACGCCGGGCATGACCCTTATGGGCGCCCCCCGAATAAGGCAGTTCAGGAGTTTATCAATGAGAAGGGTGAAAACCATGTTATTATCCCCATTGGGCTTGCAGAATTGAATGAGGAAAGGGAGTGCGTATCTACCACCACCATAGATCACAGGACATTTGCGGAAACAAAGCGATTTGAAAG
Source organism: uncultured Flavobacteriaceae bacterium (assembly GCA_964434565.1). Classification (GTDB taxonomy): domain Bacteria; phylum Bacteroidota; class Bacteroidia; order Flavobacteriales; family Flavobacteriaceae; genus Zeaxanthinibacter. Next base: position 13,224 of record CAYSVQ010000205.1, read on the forward strand.
TAATACCCCTATTGCAAGGGAGTACGAAATTATTGTTCTTGATTCCTATGGAAGGCGGCATCAGCGTGAAACTGAGACGGAAGACCTGGAGCAATCAGAGGCTTACCAGGATCGTCAGGAGAATTTGAAGTCCGGGCACAGTGGCCGGGATCACCATACAGGAACGGATTTACATTCCACCCGTGAAAGCGATACAGATCCGGACCACTTAAACGAAGATACTTATTCAAGCAACCGAAGATTGGATGATGAGGATTTTTATAACAGAAGTGAATTTGACGATGCCGGTTTTCGTAAAAGGAAATGATAAATAGGGGCTTTTAAACGTTGCCATCTCCTGTGGGATATGGTGCCACGGTTCAATAGCCTCCGGAAATCCTGTAATGGGGTCACCTGCCCACAGGTTTTATGACCTGCTACCTCAGATGGGCATTCCGGGGGTGTTTTGAAATGAACTCCAGAGTAAGTTTTCCCAGATGTGAGAAAGGCTTTTTGAAACAATTTCAAGTTCAATAAAGACCTCTTCACCGGCATGGAATAATTAAATTGGCATATAGAATTAAACTAAAACAGGCTTATTGCCTATTTGCTGTCAGTAAGATTAAAAATAGTTGTTAGTTTAGTGAGTTTTGGTTAGTTGGTAAGCCCCCGGGAGCGGGGGCTTTTTTTATCTGTATCCCGACATAGGAAAAATCGTTAAATCATCGGCAAATAGAGGCCATTAAGAACATACGATCCAGGGAGCAGGTTCAGGTCTATGTCGGCCCCCTTCCCGTAATTGCCCGGGATACCGTCCAGTACGCCATTCACATAGTTCTTTGCCGTAAGTGGCAGGAGCAATCGAAAAATCAAAAGGGCAACAATAATGCGTGCCGGCACCAGGTATCGTTTCTTCCTTAACCCCCTTCGTTTGTTCATTACCCCTATGCATCTTTAATCCTGTTTTCCATCCCCGGTAAGGGAACTTCTTACCCCCGACCGGACATTCAGCCAGAGATAATGGAAAAATGATTTGGTGGCATCCCGTTCAGCTTCTATCTGCCCGTACCTGAAATCAGGGGTCTCTGTATTTTGGTTTTGTTTAATAAAGACACTCCCTATGGCAGTAAGAAGTTTATTGATGCCCGACCTGTCTTGCTTTAAAATTACAAAATCCAAATTCCGGTATTTCATCTTCATTTCGCCGGCGGATCTAACCTCGTTGCCGCTTATAGTAAAGTACATGCTGTTTACATATCCTTCAATCCGCGAGCGCATATTTGAAACCAGGAACGAATTAATGTTCGCAGCGTTAAAATCGATGATTGAGCATTTAGCGACAAAAGACTCTTCCGGGTCATTCATGTCGAAACTACATTCGAATTTAACTTCAGCATCGTCCATAAACAGTGCTGTTGCGTTGATCTCTGTCTTCTCCGGCGATTTATAAATATTGGAAACGTTCAGCAGGTTTGCATCAAGGTCATTAAAAATGATTTGGCCCGCTTTGGCATTTGGGTCAACCATTTCTTCGTACCTTGCATAACCTTTATGGATGTCTAACCTTGGCAATTCAAGCTGGAAAGGCAGTTCTCTCAGTATACGGCCATACATCCTTTTATGGGAGAGATCATCTGCCACCAGTTTATCTCTGTATATTTCAAGCCGGGGACTTTCAAGGGTTGCTGAACTGGCCGCCACAGTAAGCAGGGAGTCCTCAAACCCAAGGCTTGGATCGGTAACCCGTATACCGGGGATCACCAGGGTTGTATGGTCTCTTTCCGCGCGTATTTTTGAGGAGAGTTCCTGTTTCCCATACTTCGTTTTTAATGTAAGTTGCTCCGCCGCCAGCACCTTATCCTCCATTTCCAAAAACCCAATTTTTAAGATTTCATAAGCCCCCACTTCCATATTGAAATCTTTAAGAGAGAAGGAGAGATCCCTGAACTGAAATGGGACGGGGTTTGCAATACTGTTTGAATCCAGACTGCAGGAAGTAAGGGTGGCGCTGAAGTCATCAATGGTTATTCCCGGCCTGGCCTGTCCGTCCCGCAGTTGCGCATAAGTTCCGTTTTGAATCCTCAGCCTCTGGATTATCCAGGGTTTACCTATTTCGATATCCTCCTCCGGTCCGGCATCCCCATCCTCCTTTTTAAGTTTGGCAGGGTATTGTGCAATACGCGGGTTTAGCACGAGAATATCATCCCATGTCATCGTCTTATTTACCAGGTACTCCCAATAGCTGAACCCCTCCATCTTCACAGTGTCGATGGCTACGGAGCTTCGGGGTTCCAGGGTTTGTCTGTTGAAGATATCAACGGAAAGTTCGCTCATTTCAAGAGTCCCGGTAAAAATATTGATGTCTATATTCTCATAATCCAGCTGAATATGCCTGGGTATTTTATTAGCCAGAAAGTGAGTGGTCATCCGCTCAAGCCGGAATTGCAGGATAAAGAGCATCAAAGCGCACAGCAGGAATATGCTCAGAAGTCCAACTACAGTTCTTTTCCTGTTTATCTTCATATTTAAGACTCCCTGCGGCAGCGTGTAATTATTTAATCCGGGATTTCATTCAATTTTTTTTTCGTTTTATGAGTATAAGATTTCCTTACCGACCTGTTGTATCTTGAAAAAGATCCGATATCTGAGCGGTAGGGGAAACAGAAGAATTCTTTAATCCGGGGGAAGTAAGAAAGCCTTCACTCTGCGGCAAAGCAAAAATACGGAAAACGGCAGGCCGCGCCAGCCGTAAGTATAGTGAAAAAAAGGGCAGGATGCCACAATTTCAATGGTTAAGATACCTGGACCGTTCGCGATGGCCGGAGGGTTCCTTACTTTCCGGAGGAATCAGCCCTCCTCCTTCTGCCAGGCTTAACACCTTGTTTTCCTCAGCATCCCAGAAATGGGCACTTTCTATAACTACTTTGAGCAACACAAGTCCGGGATCGTCTTTCCCATCGAACCATTTATTAAGGTCTGGGTCCCATAATTCCTTTATAAGCTCACTGTCTGGCTCTATAAATGCCTTCCCATAAACGGAAATATATTTGCGTTCCTTGTCATCGGAATAAAGTAATTGAACCTTATTGTCCTCCGTTATATCCTTATAATGCTGGTGTTCCTTTCCGGAGAAGAACCAGATGGCCCCATCTTCATCTACCCGTTGTGTGGTCATCGGACAAATGGAAAAGGGTATTTTCAACAGATTGGTAGCCATCATGGCTACAGGTGCCCTGCGCGCTATGTTAGATATTTCCTTCAATCCTTCCTCTTTCTTAATTCGTCGCTCTTTATTCATCTTATGCCATTTTATTTGTTAGCTCATATTACACCGTGTCTCCGGCCAGTACTACCTTCCGGCATTGTTCTATACAACGGAGGCATGATTCCGCACATTCCCTGCAGTGCTGATGGTCGTGTTCCTGGCAATGTTCGGCGCACCAGGCGCAAATATCCATACACAACTTGCAATATTCCTTTGCATAACTGCTATCTGCCGCCATCATTTTTATCGCCGCCAGGCAGGCATCAATACAAATGGCGCAACACAAGGGACAATCATTATGACTTTCTTTCCCGGCCATTTGGACAAGACAATTCTGGCAGGCAACCATACAGTGCTGGCAAGCTCTTATACAGTCTTCATAGGATGTTCTCATTATATTATTTTGCCTAAAATTAAAGGGAACCTGCCAAATATGATTGCTCAAAAACGTGATTGAAGGACTCATAAGCGGAAGGCAGGCTTATGATCCGGATAGCTGGCTTCGCGTCAGGGTTATTGATTAATTTTCAGAGGCATCGGCAATAGATTGCGATTGAGAATGAAACTATGGCTCGATATTTGCGATCAAACCTGCCGGGTTATTGCCTCCCTGATAGGCCCGCCGTTTAATCCGTTTATTTTTCCGGTTGCACGGCATTTTGGACCTATGGCAGTACGGTAGATTATTGAATTAAAGCCATGAACCTATCACATAAAATATTTACGAGATCAACTCCAAAGGATTTGGCATGCCTGGATGCTTTTTATAACGTTACCGTTTCCCAGCTCTGCACGGAAGCCCGCAGGCAATATTGCGTTAACCTTATGGGCCGCCTAAGGGAAGACCTGAGAAAAACCAATTGCCGGGACGAAATGCGGCAGATAAAGCTGCATATACTGGCAGCGCGGACCGAATTAAAAAATCTTACGGAACCTCCTTCAGGCTAAAGAAAACGTGCATGTAAATTTAGATAAGTATGTTCCTTCAATAGTGTCCGGTACCTCCGGAATGATTTCTACCTGTCGCGGCCCACATTAATTGCGCGGTCACCGATAAAACAGACCGTCTTAAAGACTTCTCTTCGGTTTTGATTTTTTAAGTTGTTTCTTGGGAAGCTATAATCCGGCAGGCTGACTAATAGAAGTCCGAAAATCCCTGCAAGGAATCATATTCTTCAAAAATTATGGGGCGGAATTCTGGTTTTAACCGGATGCTTGTAATACTGTTGTTGGCTACCCTGACCATGGGTTGCGCCACCTCAAAAGATTACGAAAGGGCATACCGGAGAGCCTGGAGGAAAATTGTAAATTCCCAGGCGTGGCGGGATGCCCTTGTATCGAATTATAGGGAGGGTAACAGGCGGGCGGAGGTTTTTTATCCGTTGCCATCGGTATATGATAACACAGAACTTAGATCGTTTGCGGAGGGGAAGATAGATGCAGACTTCCTGGAGACGTACCAGTCTCTTGTATTCAGGGCCTATTTCCGCACCATAGCGGAAGCCGAAAAGGCCGATGCCCGTATTTATGAAGCTTACAGCAGACTTCGCACGCAACGTAACCTGAAGGAAAACCGAAGGGATACGGAATTCATGAGGTCTTTGGAATTGGCCAAAACCCGATACCAGGCCCACAGGGAAATGCTCGAAGGACTTAAATCCTGGAAAGCCTTCAACGAATACGGGTCAGACGACCTTGATTTTTTTCTGAAGGAACATCTTAATCCGGCATATGCCATGCACCGCCAGGGGCAAGGGCAGGAAGCGATCCTCGAATACCTCGTTTACCGCCTGGCCGACCTGTATCATTTTGAGGAACGACGGCTGGATTAGGATAGCATGATCCCCGAACCTGATGATCTCAGCGGATCACGGCCTGTCCGAAATCATTCTCAGACCTGAGGAAATGGTGGGAATGGTTCCCATAATTCTCGCATTCGATGAGGTGTCTTTTATTTTGGATTCGGAAATAATGTTCCTCGTTGTAATGTGTTTGTTGCATAAAAAAGAAACGGGTTTGCTGATCCGTGAGCTCCTTAACAAGCTTGTCATATGGGCTTGCAGGATACTTAAAATATCTTAAATATGCCTTTACCAGCGATAGGAATTTACCCTTTTGAGGTGCCTCCAGGTTCCGGATGGCTACCCCTTCATCCGGGGATTCCAGGGCCGCCTTATTCCTCTCACCATATACCTGAGGCGGCCGATGCCGGTCTGTATAACCCAGTTTCCTGGCCTCCCCATCAAGAGAAGCCGCCAGTTCCCCGGCAAGCTGTTCTTCCAGGTATAGGAGGCAGAGACCGTTCCTGTCCCTGTCTGAATTGACGACCTGCGGGTTGGAAGCCAATAGGAAAGGAGTATGTGAAATAAGTTCGTCTCCGTGAAAAGTAAGGTTTACCGACAGATGGTGCCCTTCAAGTTGCCAGCCCCAGTATTTTCCAGCTGCAGGCATTCCGAAAAGTTCGATATAGTATTCATTTCGCCCCAGATAAGGTTCGAACCGCTGCTGTATGTCTTCATTAAACATGACAGCGGTGATCATCAGGTAGCCTTCGGAGCTCAGGGCCGACTGTAAAAAACGGTGGAACAGCATCTTCTGCGCTTCAGTAAGATCAGCTATTTTAATCCCGTCCCTGACTTTTGGAAGCCTTTCCCATGTCATCCTCCTGTCATCCTCAAAGTCCCTGAAATACAATTCCTGTTGTTCTTCCCTGAGTGAATGATAAAGTTCTACAGCAACTGCCCTGCTATTGTTTAAGGGTTCGGGGTTAAAGGAAGTTGCCGGGAAAACCGGCATTGCAAGTAGCAAAAGTAATAGCCTGGTCATATTTTTATGGTTTAGGGGTTCGATTGTTTTAAATTCCGTAAATGTTGATACACCCGGGGACAATATAAAAAAATGGATGACACAGGGAATGTAAGGCCTTAAGATAATTAACAATTCACTAACAACTTATTTACTAATTTAGCTTCGTTTTTACGGAGGGTGAATTTCTTCAACGCTTACCCCTGGTGTCATGGTTTTCAGAGATTCATGGGCTGGTAAAATAAAAGATTTTGCTATGCGGCAAGTTAATTTTTCACGATTGCATTTACTGCTGCTCTGCCTTGCTATTCCTTTCTGCGCGAATATAAACGCTGAGGTTCCCACCGCGGTCCCAATAAATTCCCTGAATGCCTATCATACTGCTCCTCCCGTGCAGGATAACAATACCGGGGTTTTACCATTTAGCGATCCATTTTTTGAGAATTACCCTTTGCAAAGGGAATACGAAGATGCTCGCAGTCCTTTACGTTTTTTGTCACAGGTGTTTGTCAGGCCCGCCCTGTTGCTTATATCAGCGGCATCTGTATCAATGCCCGGGCGCCGGTTGTTCATATTCCCGACCCTTTATACCAGGGCGATTATCTACCCCTTCCACAGTTTCATGTAAAGTTTTTTGAGAATGTATTTTCGATGTTTATAAGCCCCGCTCCAACGCGGGAGCCTATGCTTTAGTATACATTAAATTCCGGGCAGTGGCCCAAACAAAAAACAATACAATGAAACTATCCGTTTTTATCATAGACCTTATACTTATCCTGAGTATTTTCGTGCCTTATTACCTTTTTATCCGTGCGGGAAGGAAGGGGAAAAAGATCAGGAATAAAATAATTGATAAAATTACCCGGAACAAGGGGATACATCCCAACATGCATGAACAGTGGGGCAATTACTATATAGGCATAGATTCCCTGGAGAACAGCCTCATACATATTCAGTTTGTAAACCAGGGGGCCATTGAAATACTCATCCCCCTGAACAAGGTGCGCGACTGCAGCCTGATACAGGAATACAAAAGTGTCAGGAATGGGAAAGGAAAACAGGATGTTCTTGACTTCCTCGCGATTGAATTCCGGTACTCCCACCCTGGAACCGCAGCAGCACAGGTTATTTTTTACGATTCTTCTACCATGGCGGGGGAGGATTATGAAATGCATAGGGCCCAAAAGTGGCTGGGGGTCATTAAAGAGCACCTCAAAACCAGAAAGGCCGGAACCGTTGCCGCATAAGCCTGATTGGGACGTGGAAGGAGGTTGCTTTTCGATTAATGAGCATGCTTTATCAGCGTTGACCGATATTGGCAAATTATTTCATTGATAATAAGGTGGTCAGTATTCCTTGCTGCAATATTAAAACACGGGTAGTTAAGTAGTTAAGGGGAATGTCAAACCCCTCCCCAGTTCAAAATAATATTTAAGCATGCAAAAAACAAGCAGGGACTGAGGCTCAAATTTCAAAGTTCAAGGTTCCTGGTTCAGGAATTGAGCATGCCGGAATATGGTTGCAAGTGCAAAGTTTTTTGTAGCTTAAAGCAGAATTCATCCGCTTAATCCAATGAGAAGACGCTTTCTTTTTCCGGCTTTTTTTGCCTGGTCGCTGACGGCCTTATGCGCTTTCCAGCAGCAAAAGCAGGTTATGACCGTAAATGGAATGATCCCGGTTTCCGACATGGGCAGAACCCTCGTACATGAACACATTCTGACAAATTTCAATGGTACCAAAGCTGCAAACCATGTGTTAATCCACCAGCAGCAGGCCATGGAACTGGTTCTCCCGCACCTTCTGGAACTTAAAAACCAGGGTTTTTCCACCCTGGTGGAATGTACCCCAAGCCATATCGGAAAAAATGCAGGTTTTTTGAAGCGGGTGTCCGAAGAATCCGGCCTTAACATTATTACCAATACAGGTTTCTATGCAGCAGTTGATAAGAAATACCTCCCTGAAGAAGCTTATACGCTTACGGCGGCTCAGCTGGCCGAAGCCTGGAAAAAGGAATGGCTGCAAGGTGTGGGGGATACAGGGATCCGCCCCGGATTTATTAAGCTGGGTGTAGGCAGTGGCCCGCTTGACCACATGGAGCAAAAAATTGTAAAGGCCGGATTTCTGCTAAGTGAAAACAGTGGCCTTACGGTGTACGTGCATAGCGGGGGCGACCAAAGTATTTTAAGCCAGGCAGCGTTGGCGGATACTATGGGATTTAAACCGGAAAAGCTGGTTTGGGTGCATGCACAGAACGGCACAGACAGCACCAGGATCGCAATGGCACGGAAAGGGATTTGGGTAAGCCTTGACGGGGTTAATGAAAAGCGGTTGGATGAGTATTCAGATATGGTAATGGCCATGAAGGATGCAGGAGTACTCCACAGGCTTCTGTTGTCTCATGACGATGGATGGAGTGTGGATGAAGACGATGAGGATTTGGTGCTGACACTTTTTGGCAATGGCAATACCGCTCCTTACCAGACCATAGGACGAATGCTGGAACCTGCCCTCCGTGAACGGGGCTTCACTCCGGACGAGATGGAACTGTTAGTGGTACGTAATCCGCAGGAAGTTTTATCTCTGCCAATTGCCGGAACTGAATAAGCAGGTGTTTTACACATAATATAAGGAATTCTGATTCGACAGTAGCTGCCGCCCGGCATTGGGGCAGCCAATTATGGGCGGCAAGTGTTCTACTGTCTTATCAGGGCCGGTTTCGGCCGGTAATTATGGTAGGTTTCAGGGGAACAATCATGCATTTGCGCTTTCTTGTTATGACGCCGGGCTGAATTGCGGGGCCGGGTAGGAAGCAGGCGGTACCGTATCTTCAGGTTCCGACGAAGATTCCGGGACCGGGGCGTTTTCAAAAAGAAGAAAAGGCCCGTTCACAATATCATCGGCATCCAGGATTCGAATAGTTACCACAGGAAGATCGGCATCTGAGCCATTACTTCTAGCCCGTACTTCCAGAATTTCAAAAGCTACTATCCCCAGATTGGCCCCCTGCAGGTTGGCTTTAATGGGACTATAGTTGGTGCTGATATCGCTGTCATAGACCACTGCAAAGACTGTTTTCCCGCTTAGCATAGCCAGTCCGGTAGCACGAAGCGGGATCACATCCGGAATCTCGTCAAGGAGTACTTCCCGATCATCTTCTCCACCTCCCAGCCCAGGACCGGGAAGCAAATAATTCATCAAGCTATTATCGGTTGGGCCGGTACTAAGCCAGCTGCCGGGGATGGTCCGCGGGGCATGCCATCCTTCGTCGCCCACCTGCCCGGTATACAATTCGATTTCCTTTCCCTGATTTTCTCTGAAGTACCGCAGCTGGCCTCGGAATCCTATGTCGGCCAGGTGGTCATTTACATCCATTTCGGAAAAATTGTTGGGTTCGTTCCCATTGTCTATACTTTCTTCATCAATAAGCAGGAAAACGACAGAGGCGTCAGCAACCCCATCATCTTCGGATGAATTGCTGTTGACCCCATTAGTGGTACCGTCTATAAATATTTCATCCATACCGTCATCGCATGCTATCAGCACTCCGATAAGGCAGGTGAAAAGACCAGGGAATATTAACTTTCTGGAAATAGCAGTTATCATAATTTAAGGTCATTAAGTTTTTATGAGCATTGGCCAGTCGTATTATGTTTAGCCTTCAGTAGTAAAACAGTTAAAAGTCCGCATACCCAACCCCCTGCAATTATTTGTTTTAAATGCATATACAGCTACAAAACACGACTGTTTACGGACTAATTCAACCCCGGAGGCCATACCTTCAGTGCCCGGTGGAACTTTCAACATCTATCCTCATTGCTTTTACCGGGCATTCTGTAACTATGTACTGCAACAGGGAACCAATGAAAATGGTTAAACCCAGCATTTCGAGAGTTTCCTCAAGGCTATAGTAGAGGGCATAGGTAGCCTTGGAACGCCCATACAGGTAGTCGTGCCGGCCCCCAATCATTTCCATCCCGATGGCACCTCCGAGGTAAATCAGTGCCGCGATACTGAAATTAATCATTACCAGTCGGGGCAGTTTCCTGAAAAATGGAATAAAAAAGAGACTTATCCCCAAAAAGATCAGGGAATAAGGGATAATCCAGGCATAATAAAAGTAGCCTTTCAGATTAAAAGTTTCCCTGAAAACAACTATAAACCCTTCATGCAGTGAAGTGTTCTCATCAATGGCGAGATATAAAAACACCATAGACATGCTGTACCAGTGCCACCCGGGTCTGGTGATATGGGGCAAGGTATAATGTATAAACAATAGCAGGGCAAAACAAAACAACAACAACAGCGTGGAAAATAATGTGGGAATATTTGCCTCCGTGTTCAGATCGAATAACCTGAACACCACCCTGGCCGGATACCCTGCACCGTTAAACATCAATACCTGAGCAAGCAGGTTGGCAATACCAAGGAACAGGATAATTACAAGCAGTTTATTTACAAAACTTTTAGGGGATATTTTAATTTTCATTTAACTAATTTTCTCGTGAAACAGGCTAACACTATTCTTACAGATTCCCTTCCCCTTGCAGGTTGGAGCGGACATCACCAACGGTTCCCAGGACCGAGTTAATCGTCGAGCAGTTCAATTATATGCCTGAGCCTGTTTTTGACTGCTGCTGCCAGGTGTTGGTTGCCATCCTCATCCTGCGGGCTGATCTCAATTATGCCGTCGCCATTGCCATCAGCCGCCTCCGACAGGTCGATCCCGTCTATTGGGTCAAACAGGGAATAAAATTTGAAGATGATGATGATTTCACTGTCAATGGTACTGATAGTGATGTCACGGTTTTCATCCTCAAAATCTATTTCCACTTCTTCTTCGAAATCGTGCCATAGTTCCATTGGCATGCCGTTGAGGTTCCCTCTTATAAGGATGGTTTTGCCAAACAGATCGCTGGCGGGATTATTGCCGGGGGCAAACTCGAATTCCAGTTCCTCGAAGTTGCCGTTTGGAATATTCACTGAGGCGAATAACATTACGCCGTTAAGCAGATCGAGCTCAAATGGCCCTTTTAATTCCAGCTCGTCTTCCGAATCGTAATAGCGGTCATCATCCCAGTCATCATCATCATTGTCATGGCGATCATCGTCGTCGCGGTCATTATCATCATCGTCATCATCGTCATCATCGTCATCATCGCTTTTTCCACTATTGCTGCTTTTATCATCGCTATCCTCATCTTCGCCTTTGGTATCCCAACCGTCGTCGTCAAATTCGAGCTCCAATTCCCGGATATTTACAAGGAATGCTGTAATCTCCAGTTGCGTATTTAATGATTTTGAGGCCGGGGTATCAATTAAGAGATCTCCAAAGGCTGCGGTGGCCTTCAGGTCTACCCTGGTTACATTCCTGATATTATCGTCGTCATCAAAAAGGCCATCATCGTCATTATCATCACATGCTGCAAACAGGAGCATCCCCATGAGGGCCAACAGTTGAAGGAGAACTTTACGCTTTTTACATTTCATAGTATGTTTCTTTTATGGTTACACCTAGAAAACAGGCCAAGCCGGCAACACCCAACCCCCCATATAAATGAAATGTACAATACCGTTTTTTTTGCTGTACTGCTTGTGTGGAAATTATCTATTTTTAGGTAAAATTGCTTCTCTGGACTCCGATTCAGGGAACGAATTCGCCCCCGGCACGGATGGAAGAGAAAATCAGATCAGTCTGCAACCCCATACATTTCAGAGTTCTTTTTGATTCTCATGCGGAGACCCTCCGGAATTTCCTCTATTACCGCTGCCGGGATATGCAGCAGGCCGAAGACCTCACCCAGGAAGCTTTCCTGAAGCTTTGGAAGAATTGTAAGAAGGTGCTTTTTGAGAAGGCCCGCGGATTTTTGTTTGCGGTGGCCAGGAATGCTTTTTATAACCAGGTCGCCCATAGGAAAGTGGTCCTGGAATATAGTAAATTACCACAATCAGGGAAAGATGGGGAAACCCCTCATTTTAAACTGGAAGAGAAGGAATTTATGGAAAGGCTGTTGCTGGCCATCAATAAATTGCCGGAAGGGCAGCGGGAAGTCTTCCTTTTGAATCGGATAGACAAGATCACCTATGTTGAGATTGCCGGGATACTTGGAATTTCGGAGACGGCAGTTGAAAAACGTATGAAAAAGGCCCTGATTAAGATGCGCAGGATTATTAAAAATATATAACAGGGTTGGGTAAGATATCCTCTGTACTGTTCTCACTAAAAGTAAGTTGTAATGCCGGAAAATTACGAGGATAGGTTACTGGCCCGCTGGCTCGCAGGAAGTCTGAGTGCTGAGGAACTGACCACATTACGGAATTCTGAAGCCTATGCCGACTACCTTGCTATTGTAAATGGAATGGACCTGTTTAAGAAACCCGGATTTGATGGTAGTTCCCTGAGCGAACGGCTGATGACTGCAACCGGAAACGCTGCCGGTTCAAAAGTGAGATCTCTTAAACCATGGCATTATATTGCCGCGGCCACAATACTAGTTCTCATTTCCCTGGGAGTGCTTTTCAGCGAAAAGAACTATACTACCAGTTCAGGGGAGCAACTCGCGATCCGATTGCCCGATGGGTCGCGGGTACAGCTTAACGCGCAGTCGCACCTGAAACACAGGCGTTTTTTCTGGACTTCCGATAGAACCGTTCACCTGCCTGCCGGGGAGGCCTTCTTTGAAGTCACCGAAGGAGATCAATTTAAGGTAACTACAACGTACGGGAGGGTGAAAGTTCTGGGCACAAAATTCAACATCCGCTCGCGGAATCAGGATTTTGATCTGGATTGTTATGAAGGTAAGGTGCAGTTTGAAGCGGACCGGACAGGAGAGAAACTCGTATTGTCCGGGGGGGAATCGCTTCACAGGGCAAACGGACACTTTGTAAAGGATTCTCTCGCGGCTCAAGCCCCCTTCTGGATTACCGGCCGAAGCGAATTCAGGGATGTTTCCCTTGCCCGGGTGCTGCAGGAAATGGAACTCCAGTACGGCCTCACTTTCGAAACAGAGGGGGTCGATATTTCAGCACGGTTTACCGGGGGGTTTGCACACAACGACCTGCAGACGGCCTTAAAATCCGTTATGCTTCCAATGGGGATTGCCTATGAAGTTAATACCGCACAGAAGACAGTTAAACTCATGCCAGAAAACGACTTACAGGAATGAGGGGCATAATTATCTTATTGTCCCTTTTTTTGGCTACCAGTGTCATAGGACAGGAAATTCTGAGTGTGCAGTATACCAATATGCCCCTTTCCGGGGTTCTGGAGGACCTGGAATCTAAAACCGGGCTGCGTTTTTCCTATAGCGTGGCGGTCGTGAGGAACCGTTACGTTACTCTGTCCATGGAGGATACCACAATTACCGAAATACTTGGCGAACTTGGCAGGCAATCCGGCTTGCTTTTTGAACAGATATCGGCGGGTCAGGTAGTGTTACGTGCCCTAAGGGCTGAGATAAGGATATGTGGATACCTAAAAAACGGCAGTACCGGCGAGGCCTTACCTGCCGCCACTATTTGGGTGATTAATAGTGCCCGGGGCGCTACAACTGACGAAAACGGCTATTTTGAAATAAGCGGACTTGTAGCGGCTTCCAGGCTTAGTATTCAATATGTAGGGTTCAGTACCCTGAACATATCTGTGTCTGAGATCTCGCAGGAGGAAGATTGCCGGGAAATTTTTATGAAGGCCGAAGCCACTGCGCTGAATGAGATTGTCGTCCTGGGATATCTTACTTCGGGGGTAAACAAGAACTCAGACGGCTCCTTCACTATGGTTGAGGAAGAATTGGGGCTTTTTCCCGGGCAGGTGGAACCGGATGTGCTGCAGGGTATTCAGTTGGTTCCGGGTATTACCAGCCTGGATGAATCGGCCGCAGGACTCCAGGTCCGTGGTGGATCGCCAGACCAGAACCTTATCCTTTTCGACGGAATTAAAATGTACAATACAGGGCATTTTTTTGGGATGATATCCGCATTTAACCCATATGTCATTGAAAGCGCAAGGATCTTTAAAGGCGGTGCCCGGCCCGAATACGGGGACCGGATATCAGGGGTGATAGACATCTCTTCGGCCGAACAGATCCCCGACAGCCTGGAAGGGGGGGGCGGACTTAACGGAACGCATGCCGACCTGTTCCTTAAGTCTCCTCTGGGTAGCTCTGCCGGCCTGGTGCTTTCTGCAAGGCGCTCCTATACCGATCTTTTCCGGACCCCAACTTTCAATGCCCTTTCGGAAAAGGTCTTTCAGAACAGCAAGGTGGTTACTACCGCCGAGGGCCAACTTGAGGAAGAAGACGATGATGATGATGATGATGACGACGATGAGATAACCGGCAGGGAAGAGTTTTTCTTTTATGACGCCAACGCGCGGGTAATTATTGAACCAACCGATACTGACAGGATAGTCATTAGCGGGATTTACACCAGTAACGAGCTCGATTTCTCGATTGCTGATGATGAAGATATCGCATCCGATCTTTTTACAATAGAAAACAAAGGGGCTAGCCTGAAGTGGGAGGGCTCTGTACATAATAAATGGCATTACCGTTTGAACGGCTATTATTCCTCATTCGATTCAGATTATTCCAACCGGGTTACCGATGATCTTGTACTGGAGGAAGAAAGTATCAGGCGGAACACGGTTGAGGATATCGGGGCAGGGGTGCAACTGGGATACGACCTCTTTCCACGGCATTTGCTTCTCGCAGGCTACCAGTTTTTAAAGACCGATGTCTTCTTCCGGTTGTTTCACAATGAAACAATCGGGGAAGACGACGAAGGGCCTTCGGCAAACTATGATATACTGCGATCGGAAAGCAACATCACCCACAGCCTGTATTCCGAATACCGCTGGAGCCCTGAAAACAACACATTCATAAGTGCGGGCATACGTGCGTCACAATATGACTTTTCATCGGAGTACTACCTGGAACCGAGGTTTAATGCAGAGGTTCCGGTATTACCCTGGCTCCGCCTTAAGGGGAGCTTCGAAAAGCGCTATCAGCCAATTAGCCAGCTGGTGGAATTTGAGGACATACAGATTCGGCTCGAAAACAGCATCTGGACACTTTCTAACGGAACAGATATTCCTGTCCTGGAGAGTGTCCAGATTTCGGGGGGGCTACTCATGGATGTACAGGGATGGGCACTGGATGCGGACGTTTACCATAAAAATATCAGCGGGCTAACCTCTTTTACCAACGGGTTCATTACTTCGGCGACCAACCTCTCGGCTGGGGAGAGCGATATCCTGGGCTTGGATTTCCTGCTAAGGAAGAAACTCAACGAACTGACTATCTGGGCGGGGTATACCTTCAATACTGTTGAATACCGTTTTCCCGGCGTCCAGGTTTCCGCCTTTCCCGGCAATAATGACATTGCGCATAACCTCCATCTCGCAAACAGTTACGGGCGGGGCAACTGGAAATTCTCACTTGGGTGGAACTACCGCAGCGGAAGCCCGTATACCCCCGTGGAAAACTTTAACCACGAAAGTGGCTCAATAATTTACGGAGCTATCAACAGCTTGCGCTTACCGGATTTCCACCGGCTGGACGCCTCCCTGTTATATGGCTTCGGAGGAGAAAAAGGATCAGTTCGGGGAGAAGTAGGGGCTTCGGTACGGAATATTTATGCGCGGAGAGTCCCGGTTTCGGTATTTTACCGCCGGGATATCAATCCGGAATCCGGAGAAACGGAACTCAATCAGATCCGGCAACTCTCGCTGGGGGTCACCCCCAACATGGTTCTGCGGTTTTATTTTTAGAAGGCAGGTGATTAATTAAAAATGCCTACAAACTCTTCATTCCGGGAATTTTTAAAGCCGCGGTACATGCCCTTGGTATTAAAGGGCATTGCAATATTACCCTTATGGTCTATGCCAATAATCCCCCCTTTGCCCCCCACTTTTAAGAGCTCCTCCATTATAACCGCGTCCGAAGCTTCTTTAAGGGACTGGCCCTTGTAGAGCATCCTTGCAGAGATATCGTAGGCAACTACAGCCCTGATGAAAAACTCCCCGTGGCCGGTACAGGAAATGGCGCAGCTGCTGTTGTTGGCATAATTTCCGATCCCTATAAGGGGGCTGTCTCCAATCCTTCCGTATTTCTTATTAACCATCCCTCCAGTGGAGGTTCCGGCAGCCAGGTTACCCTTCTTGTCGAGGGCTACCGCGCCAACCGTTCCAAATTTCTTGGCTTCTTCCTCATCGTGGTCCAGGGAGACGGTATCCATGGCGGCAACTTTCTGCCACTGTTTGAAACGGGATTCGTCATAAAAATATTCGCGGGGCGCAAGTTCCAGTTTATGTTCCCTTGCAAACTCCAGGGCCTGTTCTCCGCTAATAAGAACGTGCTTCGATTTTTTCATAACCGCGATGGCCAGCAGGATAGGGTTCTTTACACTGTGCACCCCTGCCACAGCCCCCGCCTTGAGGTTTTTGCCGTCCATAATGGAGGCGTCCATCTCGTGCTCGCCATTGCTGGTAAAGACCGATCCTCTTCCCGCATTAAAGAGGGGGCTGTTCTCCAGGATAAGGATGGCCTCAGTAATAGCTTCCATGGCGCTACCCCCCTTGTGCAGGGTTAAATAGCCCACTGTGTAAGCCCGCTTCAGGGCCTGGCGGTAGGCCTCCGCTTTCCATTTGGTCATAATTGTTTTGGAAACGGTTCCGGCGCCACCATGTATTGCTATCCCATAGTTTTTCATTCGCTTACCGGTTTTTTCACCCGTCTCCTGGGCTTGCTCAGGATGCCATGCAACTCTTTGGGGTCGGCGTGCAGGCTATTGAAAACGGGGATATCTGTATACATGCTAAGTTCCTTTATATGAAGAGGCGAACTGGAACATACCCCCGAAATGGCGTCGGGTACCAGGCTGAATTTATCTTTTAATACCTGAAGCCCACCTATGGCCCCGAAGGCGTCGGCGGCGCAGAATATCAGCTTGTGGATGCGTTTGCGCACCTCGGGCGAATTGAGCAGGTAGGCTGTTTCCCGCTGGTTGATACCATCGGCAAATTCTACTACCCAGTAGTTGTCCTTATTGTTTGCGTATTTCAGGTCGAGTTTGTTAAATATATCCAGGGCTTCCTCTTCGGGAATCAGGTAGGTGGAGGGGTAACCGAGGTAGCTGAAATCGGAGAAATAAGTCGCTCCGGCATCGTTCATATTAAGGATATCCTTCAGGCTGGCCGTCCCCGTTACTTTGGAAGCCCGTACTTCCTTATCCTGAAGCGACAGGGCATAGACACAAGCGGTAGCCGCAGCACTCTTACCAGAGTTCATTGCGGTTCCAACACAGAGGATGAGTTTCGCCCTGGGGAACTTTTTCTCGGTTTTTTTTGGGATGATAAGGTTAAAATCTTTGGTGTTGATGACCTTTCCATGGGAATCGCAAACATAGCCCAGTACCTTGATTCGTGTAGGGGCGATAATCTTATCATTCTGTGAGATTACCTGCCCTACGACCCCGGAACGCGCAAGGAGGTCTACATATTCAAAATCTGTTGAGGTCGGGATAACTCCTTCGTAATAATCCGGGGCGTATCGGTTGCCAAAGACAAAGACAGCATGGCTCCCATGGTGTATGGTATGGATCCTTCCTTCACTGTTTTCCAGGGATTTATGTTGCCCCAAAGTGTCTACCATCCCATAAATGACATCTCCGATTTCAGGAATTTTGTTTATGGGCATATATCGTTTAACAGCTTTTTTCGGAAGGGTATATGCCGCACTGGGCATTCTGAAACCCTTTTCAAGTTTTTTCATAGTACAATTAATGTGGTAATCATAGTTTAATAATCCGAAAGCTCAACCTTTTTACTGCTGCCTGGCAGAGCCGGCCACTATTCCTGGTGAAAGGTGGTAAGCTAGTTAACGCCAGCTCGAAATATTTACCTATCGTCCGGAGATGCCGGTTATTTTCGGTATAGTTCCGGTTAGGTCCTTTTCCTGATACGAAGATAGCATTTTACCTCCTTTAATTTTCCTGCCTCCGACTTTGAAGGTGGACTTTCTACATACGCCGAAGGACGGCATTACGGATGCCGGCAGGTAGCGGATAATTAAGATTAGCCCGGCCTGTTTACATAAAATGTTATCTTTAGCTTTTATATCCAAAATCCAATGAATAAAGCCACGGAAGAAGTTTCCAATCCTTCGGTCCCCCGGTATGATCTGCTGATAAAAGGGGGCAAAGTTACCGATGCCAGGAGTGATATTAATAACATAAAGGACCTAGCCATAAGCGGGGGCAGGATAGCCAAAATTGCTGCTGATATCCCGGCCAACCTGGCCTCCGCAACCATAGATGCAGGCGGCCTGATTGTTTGCCCGGGGCTTATAGACATGCATGCTCACCATTTCTACGGAACCGAGGCCAATGCCTACCTGAGTAACGGCTCCTGTGCCCTCCCCCCTGATGGCTTCACATTTCGCAGCGGGGTAACTACCGTTGTTGATACGGGCGGTGCCGGGTGGAGGAACTTCGAACAGTTTAAGAAGCAGACCATAGACACGTCGGCTACCCGGGTACTTGCCCTGCTGAACATTGTGGGTTCCGGAATGAAGGGGGGAGCGGTTGAACAGAATAAGGCCGATATGGCACCTGAAAAAACCGCCGCGGTTGCAATGAAATACAAGCAGCATGTAGTTGGCATCAAACTGGCCCACTTTCTCGGCCCGGATTGGGAACCCACCGAGCACACAGTTGCTGCCGGAAGGCTCGCTGGGCTCCCTGTGATGATTGATTTTGGAAGGAGCGAACCCAAGCTGCCCCTTGAAACCCTCTTTATGCAAAAGCTGCGCCCAGGTGACGTTTATACCCATTGCTATGCCCAGGTTAGCGGCAGGGAATCGCTGGTGGATAATGGCCAGCTGCGGCCAATGGCAGATCAGGCACGGGAAAAGGGCATCTGGTTTGATGTGGGCCACGGGGAGGCCAGTTTTGACTTCGACCAGGCCATCCCAGCTATGGAGCAGGGCTTTTTCCCTGATTCCATCAGCAGCGACCTGCATACGGGTTGTATGAACGGGGGAATGAAAGACCTTCCCAATGTCTTGTCGAAATTCATTAACCTCAATATGCCATTGGCTGAGGTGATCCAGGCCGCCACCTGGAATCCTGCCCGCTGTATAGGGCGTACAGACCTGGGGCATCTGAGCGAAGGAGCGGTTGCCGATATTGCCCTCTTTAACCTTCGTGAAGGTAATTTTGGTTTTGTGGACGCCAAAGGGAAACGGATTGCGGGTAGCAGAAAATTAGAATGTGAGCTTACCATACGTGAAGGGAAGGTAGTTTACGACCTCAACGGCATATCGGCCGAACACCGGGGAACAGGAAAGGTGATTCCTGCCACACAGAATGAAACCTTCAAATCCAAAACCTTATGAAAGCAAGCCTTATTATGCTGTTAATGCTGTTTATGGTATCCTGTGGCCCCGGTCAGCAGGAACCCGGAGAAGATATTACCACCAAACCCGAGCCATCCGCAGATTATGACCCTGAAGCCAGGCTGGCCGAACTTGGGATCAGCCTGCCGGAGGCAGGCACCCCAGTAGCCAACTATGTGAACGCCGTACGTACAGGAAACCTTATTTTCCTGGCGGGGAAGGGGCCATCCAAACCTGAGGGGGGCTATATTACCGGCAAGCTTGGAGCCGATCTTTCCGTGGAGGAGGGCTATGCCGCTGCGAGGCTGGCGGCCATCACCCAACTGGCCGTTTTAAAGGTGGAACTTGGGAACCTGAACAAGGTTAAAAGGGTGGTGAAAGTGTTGGGGATGGTGAATGCCACCCCGGAGTTTACCAATCATCCTGAAGTTATCAACGGGTTTTCAGACCTTATGGTTGAGGTCTTTGGTCCAAACGGGAAACATGCGCGGGCAGCCGTGGGGATGGGTTCCTTGCCAAGGAATATTGCAGTGGAAGTGGAAATGATCGTCGAAGTTGAGGCCATGGATTAAGGTGGGCTGACCATTATTTAAGAGGCCGGAAGTAATTTAAAAGCCATGGGCTGGCGCACTTGGAAAAATATATTATTTTTGTGCCCCGTTTCGAAGGGAATGGGACATGGCCTCATAGTTCAACGGATAGAATAGAAGTTTCCTAAACTTTAGATCCAGGTTCGATTCCTGGTGAGGCTAC
>CAYSVQ010000206.1:0-11500 GCA_964434565.1 uncultured Flavobacteriaceae bacterium
CGAAGGAGAAAGCAACTTCTCCCTCCTGTTATCTTTTCCCAAAAAGAAAAAATTTCTGCTGCAGACCGTTATGAGCATGGCGATCCTTTCGCTGCTGTTTACCCTCATTATTGTATTGGCTTATGCCGGGGCTATTTACCAGCTTATCCGGCAGAAACAAATTTCCGAGATCAAATCGGATTTTATAAACAATATGACGCACGAGTTTAAAACTCCGATCGCGACCATTAACCTTGCCATTGAAGCAATCAGGAACCCGAAGATTATTAAAGATGAGGAAAAAGTTCAGAGATACCTTCAAATGATCCGGGATGAAAACAAACGAATGCACGCCCAGGTGGAAAATGTACTAAGGATTTCGAAACTCGAAAAAAATCAGCTTGATATTTCCAAAGACAGGGTAAACATTCACGATATCATAGAGGCTGCAATTGCCCATGTTGAACTTATTGTATTGGATCGCGGAGGGTATATTCACACTAATTTGAACGCGAGTCGTTCCGAGGTTCTGGCTAACGACATGCACTTTGAAAATGTTATTGTCAATATTCTCGACAATGCGGTTAAGTATTCGCCCGAAGCACCAAAAATTGATGTGTATACTGAAGTTGCCAAAAATTATATTATTATAAAAATTCAGGACCAGGGGGCCGGGATGAGCAAGGCCGTGCTGAAAAAAGTATTTGAAAAGTTCTACAGGGAACATACCGGAGATATCCACAATGTCAAGGGTCATGGCCTCGGACTTGCATATGTAAAAAAAATAGTTGATGATCACCAAGGGGAAGTATATGCGGAAAGTGAGAAAGGCAAAGGAAGCACTTTCTTCATCAAACTTCCTTTAATTTAAATTTTATGGAAATAACTGAAAAGAAAATTCTCTTAGTTGAAGATGATCCCAATTTTGGAATCGTTCTTAAAGATTATCTGTCGATGAACGATTTCGACGTAACGTTGGCGAAAAATGGAATGGAAGGTTTTGAGAAATTCAAAAAGGACAATTTTGACGTTTGTATCCTGGACGTCATGATGCCTTATAAAGACGGGTTTACCCTTGCAAAGGAGATCCGTGAAAAGAACGAGAACATCCCGATAATTTTTCTCACCGCCAAGACCATGAAGGAAGATGTCCTAAAAGGGTATAAGGCCGGGGCAGATGATTACCTGAATAAGCCGTTCGATTCGGAGGTCCTTCTGATGAAGCTTAAAGCAATAATTCAACGTAAGGCATCTAATTCATTAGCAGACAGTAATCAACATGAATTTAAGGTTGGAAACTTTCATCTGAATTCCAAACTCCGTTTCTTGAAATTTAAGGATGAAGAACCTATAAAACTGTCGCCAAAGGAAAATGAGTTATTACGCCTTCTTGCTTTACACGAGAACGATTTAATGCCGCGCGAACTTGCCCTTACCAAGATTTGGAGAGACGATAACTATTTTACGTCACGCAGTATGGATGTGTATATTGCCAAACTGAGGAAGTATCTAAAAAAGGATGATTCCGTTGAAATCCTTAATATTCATGGCGAGGGCTTCAGACTGGTGGTTAAAAATGAGGATTAACGCTTTTATCTTCTCATGTTTTTTTAAGCTGTTCAAGTATTTCACCAACAATCATTGGGGGTTCGTTTTCTATGGAAACAGTGAGGGCAGTTTCCGGGATTTCCAGTGTCTTGAACTGGGATGTGAGCAGGGAAGGTGGCATAAAATGGCCCTTGCGGGATTTTAATCGCGAAAGTATCAGTTCGTAAGTCCCTTTTAAAAACACCCAAACCATTTTCTCCTCAAGACCTTCCGACAACTTTTGCCTGTGGATTTTCTTAAGGGCAGAACATACGATTACCGCGCCTTTTTCCTGATGCTCCTTTGCCAGGTTGTTTAAAGCCAACAGCCATCCGTGCCGGTCTTCGTCCGTAAGGGGTATCCTGGCCGACATCTTCGCCACATTCGATGCAGGATGGAAATTGTCGCCGTCGAAAAAAGGGATTTTCAATGCTTCTGCAAGCAAGGGGGCGATAGTAGACTTGCCGCAACCTGATACCCCCATAACGATATAGATTCTCCCTGTCTGCCTGTTATTGCTTTGCTCCATGTATTAATGCTTCAACGGTTTTTATGGTTTCTTCCGGGCTTTGCCGGTAATCCGTCCAGAAAATGTCTTCCTGTTTCCTGAACCAGGTCATTTGCCTTTTGGCAAACCGTCTCGTATTTTTTTTGATCTCAGATACCGCGGTATCCAGATCTATGCTACCCTCAAGATAAGCGAACAATTCCTTATATCCAACGGTCTGCAGGGCAATGAGGTTTCGGAAGGGATACAGGGATTTTGCCTCTTCCAGCAGGCCCTCGGCAATCATGTTGTCTACCCGATGGTTAATTCTTTCATATAGGGTTTCCCGTGGGGCAGTTATTCCAATGCTGAACAATTTAAATGGCCTTGGCGATCCTTTGCCTTTCAGGTAAGACGAGAATGGCCTGCCCGTGCCCAGGCATATTTCGAGTGCACGGATAAGCCTGTGGGGGTTCTGCAGGTCGACTTTTGCATGGTAATCCGGGTCCAGGATTAGCAATTCCTGCTGCAGGGTGCTGATTCCTTCAACCCTGAGCTTTTCTTCTAGCCGAAGCCGAATCCCGGGAGCGACAGGAGGGAACGCATCCAGTCCTTTGGTTACCGCGTTCAGATAAAGGCCACTACCACCGGCCATTATCACAACCCTGTGCCCGGTGAAAAGTCTTTTAACGCGTAGCATGGCTTCCCTTTCAAAATCCCCTACGGAATACGACTGGAAAATACTGATGTGTTGTATAAAATGATGGGGAACGGACTTGAGTTCATCAGTGGAAGGAACTGCGGTCCCAATGGTAAGTTCCTTGTAAAACTGCCGGGAATCCGCCGAAATTATTTCCGTTTTAAAGTGCTTTGCCAAAGCTATGGCAAGACGGGTTTTTCCGATGGCCGTCGGCCCTACCACAGCTATCAGATACTTTTCACCATCACTCATCACTTAGCTGCTGACCGCATTTTCTGCAATATTCCGAATCCTTCCTTATGACCTCTGTCCCGCAATTCTGGCACGACCTCCCATCGTCATATTCGTCCCCGCCCGTTTTTCTGGCAGTCATGTATTGCGCTGAAACGATTCCTGTAGGAACCGCTATGATACCATACCCAATGATCATAATTAAGGTGGCAATTACCTGTCCCATTCCTGTCTCGGGCGAAATGTCGCCGTAACCAACTGTAGTAAGGGTCACGATAGTCCAGTAAACGCTCTGCGGAATACTGGTAAATCCATGTTCGGGCCCTTCCACCAGGTACATTATAGTCCCCAGCAAGACAGAGATGACCATCACAAAAAACACGAACACGAAGATCTTGGTTCGGCTTGCCTTCAAGGCCCGCAGCAAGTTATTGGATTCCCCCATAAAACGGACGAGTTTAAGGATCCGGAATACCCTGAGCAGCCTTAACGCCCTGAATGCCGTAATAAACTGGGACCCCGCCACGAAAAAGGACAGGTATTTCGGAATCGTGGAGAGCAGGTCTACGACCCCGAAAAAGCTGAAGATATACTTAGACGGTTTTTTAATGCATATAATACGAAGAATGTATTCAATGGTAAAGAGAATGGTCACTATCCATTCTGAAATATCCAGGAATCCGTGATAACGGGCGTTTATGTCAGGGACACTTTCGAGCATCACCACTATAATACTATAGAGGATTACTACCAACAGGATGATATCGAATAACCTACCTGCGGGAGTGTGTGTTCCGTAGATGATCTCATGGAGTTTATGCCTCCATCCGTTCTGGCCGGAATTATTTTTCAAAGTGGCTGGTTCAGGTCAATAATCCTAATCACTCTTTTACTCTGAAGGTAAGTGTTAATAAGCCTATGCGTTTCACCGTTACCCCTCATTGGAGTAATAATCGATTCCAAGATATGAATATTATTGATCTGATAATTGAGGTCGTAGTACCCAAGACCAATAAATATTCCGTTTTTTATTAAGATAGCGCTGTACTCCCCAAGCTCGCGACCCTTGTCGACTATCAGAACATCCTTACTACCCCCAGCAGGCATATTTATTGCAACATCAGCAAACAGTCCACGGTTTTTCCCTTTTGGATGTAATGACCTTAAAGAATTATATTTGGGCTTATTCCGAATAATTTCCTCATGTTCCTTAAGTAGCGCTACCAGTTCACTTCCTGTTTTCTCAAAAGTCACCTTTTTGGTTTCTTTCTGAAGAGCCCTGGCCTTCTCACTGTTATTTGTGAAATGCTGATTAACCCTTTTCCTGATATTACTGCCTTTGCCCAAAAAGATAATATCGCCATCCTTGTTATGCATATAGTACACTCCAGTGTCTGAAGGTAACTGCTCAACAATATCGAGCTGCCTTGGCGATAATTCCCCCTGGGTTTCCTCCCTTACGACTTCCCGGATTATACTTTTGTCCAAATCCTTGGCCAGAAGCAACTTAAAGAGTTTAAGGGTGGCCATGGCGTCACCGTTAGCCCTGTGCCGGTCACTTACCGCTATTCCAAGAGAACGCACAAGTTTGCCGAGACTGTGCGATTCGGCTTCAGGGATGAGTTTTTTGGAGAGATCAACGGTACATAGGGTCTTGCGTTCAAAATTGTAACCGAGCCTGCGGAATTCGGTTCTGAGAATGCGGTAATCAAACTGAGCATTATGGGCTACCAGGACCGTATCTTTCGTGATTTCAACAATTCTTTTGGCCACTTCGTGAAACTTAGGGGCTGTTCGCAACATATGATTGCTGATTCCCGTAAGGTTAACCACGAAGGGTTGTATTTCACGCTCCGGATTTACAAGGCTTATAAACTGGTCCACCACTTGCTGGCCATCGAAACGATGAATGGCAATTTCTGTAATTCCTTCTTCATTGTATTTTCCCCCTGTAGTCTCTATATCGAGAATCGCATACATGTTCATGACTTCTTTATTCGGATCGGCCGGCCTGGATTTATTCATAGTTTCTGGCTCCAAAGATACTACTTCCAATGCGTACCATGGTACTCCCTTCTTCAATGGCAATACCATAATCACTGCTCATCCCCATAGACAGGGTTTGCAGGCCAGGCAGTTGCTTCTTCCAATGGTCATAAATAGTTTTCAGATGTTGGAATTCCTCCCGGATACGATTTTGATCTTCAGTAAAGGTGGCCATACCCATAAACCCTTCAACCTTCACATTAGCCAGTTCCCCGAATTCTCCGGAAGGGATTACCGCATGCAGTTCTTCATCATCAAATCCGAATTTGCTTTCCTCTTTGGCAATATGAACCTGCAGCAGGCAGGAAACTACCCTGCCATTCTGCCCGGCCCGTTTGTTGATTTCCTGTAATAATTTCAGACTGTCTACCCCGTGAATCAACGATACATAGGGAACAATATACTTCACCTTGTTCCGCTGAAGGTGCCCGATCATATGCCAGCGAATATCCTTAGGGAGGGTTTCCCATTTTTCGTTCATTTCCTGAACCTTGTTTTCGCCAAAGTCTCTGTGCCCCGCTTCATATGCCTCCATAATGTCCGCGGTGGTTTTAGTCTTCGAGACTGCCACCAGGGTAACATGCCCGGGGAGGTTCTTGTTTATGGAACCAAGGTTTTTCTTTATAGACATAAATTTTTTTTACAAAACTATCGGAGGTAAAACTCTCTTTAACTGCTGTTTTAAAATTCATAGATTAAAAGCCCACTTCTGAGCTTAGGTTCAATATACGTACTTTTTGGAGGCATTATCAGTCCGGCATCCGCGATGGCCTTAATATCTGCTATACCCACCGGGGTCATGGCAAACCCCAACATAAATTCGCCCTTGTCTATCCGGTCTTTGATATGCTTAGTAGGATTTTCGTCAAAACTGTAAGCCAACCTTTTGTTATTTCGAAGGTCATCTATCCCAAGTAACGGTTTAAGGATAGTCTTATACAATATTTGGCTGTCGAGACGGTTTAGCGGATCGCTAAATGGCCAGGCATTTTTACGGAGTTCAAGAAGGTAGAAACTACCACCCAGATACATACAGAAGTGGTGTTTTTGAGTAGGATAATAAACCTGATTTCCCATGTTGGTAACATGGTATGTTTCATGGACCCCAGCGAGGAAGGTACTTTCGGAATGGCCGTATAAATCTGTAAGCATACGGTTATAGGTAGCAATCCTGATCATCGATTCGGGCATGAGGAAACTCATAAAAAAATTGTATGCCTCTCGCCCGTTGTGACCTGAACCGGGTACCTCAGCCTCCATAGCCATCAGGTTGGAAGATGCCGTCCGGTGGTGGCCGTCTGCAATGTACAGGGCTTCAATTTGCTTAAACAGCAGCAGCAGGTTGGTAATAGCTTCAGGTTCCTTTATTTGCCATAATCTGTGTAACCCTCCCACCGGGTCGGTAAAATCATAAATGGGGTCCTTAATACACTGCCGTTCAAGGATTTCACCAATCTCCTCATTATCAGGATAAATCATTAGCACCGGTTCGGCATTGAAGCGGGCAGCCGCTAAAAATCGCGCGAAAACCAGCTCCCGCCTTGCAATGGTATCTTCATGCCGCCGGATAACATTGCTCCTGTAATCCTCGCAACTGGTGGCACAAATCAACCCCTGAAACCGGCGGCCCTTTTGTTGTATTTCGTATACGTACAGGCATGGCTTGTCCTCTCTGATGAGCATCCCTTTCCGCAGAAATTCCCTGAAACGATCTCTCACCGCTGTATAAAATGCATTCCCTCTTAGTTTGCCACCATAGCTGTCTTCAGGGTTAATAATATTCAAAAAGGAAAAGGGGTTACGTTTCAATACCTGCAACTTCTCTTCCTCGCTGTAGCTCTCAAAGGAACGGGATGTTAAGTGCTCTGCTTTCTTATCGGCAGGCCTGATAGCTTTAAAAGGCAAAATATGCGCCATGGAGATTCAGCGGAATTGAGAAGAAACCTGTTCTGCCTTATACGATTCTGAATAATCGTAAAACCCTTCCCCTGATTTAACACCCAGTTTTCCGGCGGTGACCATATTTACGAGCAGCGGGTTGGGGGCGTATTTAGGATTGCCAAAACCACCAAATAGCACGTTCATGATAGACAGACAGACATCGAGGCCAATATAGTCAGCTAGCTGCAATGGGCCCATAGGGTGAGCCATCCCAAGTCTCATTATTGCATCTATTTCCTTTACACCTGTTACCCCTTGATGCAGGCATTCTATAGCTTCGTTAATCATAGGCATAAGGATCCTGTTTGCCACAAATCCGGGGTAATCGTTTACGATAACCGGTGTTTTTCCAAGTTTTTCGGCAGTTTGCACCACTTTTTGGGTCACTTTGTCCAAGGTATTATATCCTTTTATAATTTCAACCAGAGACATAATGGGTACGGGGTTCATAAAATGCATTCCGATGACCTGGCCCTGCCTTTTGGTAACAGCGGCCAACCCGGTAACGGAAATAGATGAAGTATTGGTGGCCAGAATTGTTTCGGGCGGACATAGCTTATCCAGGTCGCTGAAAATTCGCATTTTTACTTCCAGGACTTCTGAAGCAGCTTCTACTACCAGGTCTGCCTCGCGAACTGCCTCCTTCAAATCAGTGCCTGTTGAAATATTGCCAAGGGTAGACTTCACTGTTTCCTCATTCAATAGACCCTTCGCCTTCATTCGGTCAAGGTTCTTTGAAATGGTCTGTAAACCTTGGTCCAGGGCCTGACCACTGATATCGGTAAGCTGCACCCTGTATCCGTGCTGGGCAAAGACATGGGCGATTCCGTTCCCCATGGTCCCGGCACCTATCACTGCAATTTTTCTCATCTGATTTAACTTTAAATAGGTATGGCCTCTGTGCAAAGTTCACCTCAATGATCTGGGAGTATTAAAAGGCGTCGATTACCTGAAGGGCTACCTTTAACGCCCTGGCTCCCTGTTCCAGGCTTACCACTGGTTCGGTATCCTGTAAAATGGCATCCGCAAATGTTTCCAATTCGTCTTTGATAGCATTGTTTGACTGGATCCCGGGGTTTTCGAAATAAATCTGTTTTTTCACCCCTTCGGCATTCTGGAGGATCATATCAAACTCCCCGGGAATAGCAGGGGCATCCTTCATCCGCACGACTTCCACTTTTTTATCGAGAAAATCCACTGAGATATAAGCATCTTTCTGGAAAAATCGTGTTTTCCGCATGTTTTTCAAAGATATTCGACTGGCGGTGAGGTTAGCAACACAGCCATTCTCGAAAGCAATCCTGGCATTGGCAATATCCGGCGAACTGCTGATAACGGAAACCCCGCTGGCGTTTATACTCTTAACATCTGAGGCTACCACGCTAAGAATAGCATCTATGTCATGAATCATCAGGTCCAGCACCACCGGGACATCGGTACCCCTGGGATTGAATTCAGCAAGTCGATGGGTTTCGATAAACATAGGATTTTTAATGCTGTCTTTAACCGCAGTGAAAGCCGGGTTAAAGCGCTCTACATGACCTACCTGCCCTTTCACCTTCATCTTTTTTTGAAGGGCGATAAGGGTATCGGCTTCCTCCATGGTATTGGTGATAGGCTTCTCAATAAAGACATGCTTTCCCAGCTCCATGGCTTTTTTGGCACATTCAAAATGGGAGAGGGTAGGGGTTACAATATCAACTACATCCACCGCAGCCATCAGCTTATTGAGGTTGTCGAAGTAACTGTATCCATATTCATCTGAAACCGCCTTTCCATTTATGGCGTCCGGGTCATAAAATCCTATCAGTTCATATTTACCGGATTCGTTCAGCAGGCGTAAATGAATTTTTCCCAGATGTCCGGCACCCAGCACTCCAACTTTGAGCATGCGATTAGTTTTGCCCAAAAATAAACATACTTTGGGAGTTTGAGAGGAGCCTGGGCCAAAAGTTTGTACAGGCCAGTGAAAGCAAAGGGCGTACAACCTTCAGTATTTTGATTTCAACAAGCCTCTTTATAATCTTCAATCTTCTGTTAAACTTTGCTAACTTCGTGAATCAAAACCAAACCATTGAAAGATACCTTAAAACACAAGGGCATGCGTAACCAGCTTGCCGATCTGGTGGAGGCAAAAGGAATCAAAGATAAGCAGGTCCTGCAGGCCATCCGTACTGTTCCCAGGCATCTTTTTATGGACAGCGGTTTCGAAGGTCATGCTTATCAGGATAAGGCCTTTCCAATAGCGGCAGACCAGACTATTTCGCAACCGTATACGGTGGCTTATCAAACCGAATTGCTCCAGGTTTCCCAGGGCGATAAAATTCTTGAAATAGGAACAGGCAGCGGGTATCAGACGGCCATTCTTCTGCAGTTAAAGGCGAGGGTGTATACCATTGAAAGGCAGTTGGAACTTTTCAAAAAAACCAACCTGTTTTTTAAGAAGATGGGGTACAGGCCCAAGAAATTCGTTTTCGGTGATGGTTACAAGGGCTTACCGGAGGAAGCTCCTTTTGATGGGATAATCGTAACAGCAGGAGCTCCGGAAGTACCTAAATCCCTGCTCGGTCAGCTGAAGGTCGGAGGCAGAATGGTAATTCCTGTAGGGGAGTCAGAGCAGGTGATGACCCGTATTTTTCGCAAATCTGAAAAGGAATTCGAACGGGAAGAATATGGTTCCTTTCGTTTTGTACCCCTGCTGGAAGATAAAAATTAGCTACCAATTCTTATTTGGTTTCTGAGCCAGGGCCGGGTTTTCAGAATTTTAATTCCGCAAACTCCTTGTTATTGTTCAGGATGGCAAATCCGTTTGCAGGTAGGCTAATTGTTAAAACTTTTTTTAATCCTTGCCAGGTTCCTCTGACTTTCCCTGGATTTGATGGTTTCGCGTTTATCGTATAATTTCTTTCCACGGGCAAGGGCGATCTTCATTTTTGCCAGGCCACGATCATTAATAAACAAGTTTAAGGGAATGATGGTAAGGCCCGATTGCTTTATATCGCGCGACAATTTTTTCAGTTCCTGTCTGTTGAGCAAAAGTTTTCTTGCCGCCTTGGGCTGATGATTAAAATGGGAAGCATGCGAATATTCGTCTACTTGCATATTGATCACGAAAAGTTCTTCTTTCTCATTGAATTCACAAAAACTCTCGGTTATTGAAGCCTTCCCGAGTCGAATCGATTTGATCTCCGTACCGGAGAGTACAATCCCGGTCACATAAGTATCAAGCAACTCATATTCAAACCGGGCTTTTTTGTTTTTAATGTTGATGTTATTCTGCATGTTATTACAAAAATACAAACTATGATTGCATTCACAAGATATGAAAGCCGGTAAAAGCTCATTGGGTTCAATGTTCAATGATCAAGGTTCAAGGGGTGGTTTTTGTGGATTTTCTCTAGGACAATTGAAATTTCTGCAGGTTTTCCGCTACACGCACCTGGATCCTGCTTCACAGTTAAAACTCCTATCAGTGAAGGGGGTAACTATTCCCACCCCGTTTAAAGTTAATTCGTTTAACTGCAAAAAGAAAGCAGGGAAGCGGCCTGGGTTAACCATCTGCTTTCA
The DNA here is from genome assembly GCA_964434565.1 of uncultured Flavobacteriaceae bacterium. Classification (GTDB taxonomy): domain Bacteria; phylum Bacteroidota; class Bacteroidia; order Flavobacteriales; family Flavobacteriaceae; genus Zeaxanthinibacter. The sequence goes on from CAYSVQ010000206.1 coordinate 10,539, forward strand.
AGGTTCACGGCTCAAGTTGGCGTTGCAAGGCGGTTAAGGGTTTCGTATTTCATACATTTAACCTCTTAACAACATCATAATCTTCTATGCCTGCCAGGCCTTTTGGATTATTTTGTCATTTTTGCAGATATTATCCGATTAAATCAGGAAACTTTTGAAATGAAGAAATTACTTATCATATCAGGTATCTTATTTATTTCCGGATGCCGGCCTGATCCCGATCTGCCCATGGCACAAGAAATAGTAGACCGGGCTATTGATGTTTCCGGAGGGGAGCTATACGATAACAGCCGGATTTCTTTCGACTTCAGGGGATACCATTATACCATGGAGTCTTATCCAAACAAACGGGTCCTTCAACGTATCCGTATAATTGAAACGGATACTATAACCGATGTAAAGGAAGGCGAAAACTTTAAACGCCTGCTTAACGACAGCCTGGTAACAGTGCCCGATTCGATGGCCGTACGCTATGCAAATTCAATAAATTCCGTCCATTATTTTGCATATTTGCCGTATGGGCTTAACGACCCAGCCGTAAATAAAAAGCTACTCGGAGAAGTCGAGGTGGACGGGGTGCCATATTACGAAGTACAAGTGACCTTCGACCGCGAAGGCGGTGGCATCGATTATGAGGATGTGTATGTTTACTGGTTTAACAAAAAAACCTTCAAACCCGATTATCTTGCCTACTCCTTCGAATCAGACGGTGGAGGGCTTAGGTTCCGGAAAGCGTTTAATGAAAGGTATGTGGGAGGGATCCGGTTTGTGGATTATTACAACTTCCGGTCCGATGGCAATTTACATCCCTCAGTACTCGATAGTATTTATATGGCAGGGGAACTTGAAATTCTATCAAAAATAGAACTCAAAAATATCGGGGTTAATCCGGGCAATGGCAGTTAAATACAAGGCGCATGTGGGTTCGCTGGTCGCCGGTTTGTTGTACTATAAACAAACTG
>CAYSVQ010000207.1:0-43506 GCA_964434565.1 uncultured Flavobacteriaceae bacterium
ATGTATACAAAGATATTGCTTTACATTGAACCTACACATAATTTGGTTTGACATTCTGATTTTAAGGCTATAATGGTTATCCCCTTAAGCAATTGTCTATGGAACCCAATCGTCACTCTCGCTTTTTACCTTGCCTTTAAAATGCGTACCTTAGATTGATCCTATTGTCATGAGAACCTTTCCACTCCTTTTTATCCTATTTTCCCTTTTTTACCAGCACAGCTGTCTGGCACAGACAGAAGCCCCCATGCCAATTGCCCGTATATCGGGGATCACTTTTGACGGACAGGTGGAAGATTCCGAATGGAACGCGGTTCCACCATTGCCCATGGTGCAATACGAACCCAACGCAGGCGAACCACCTACCGAACGCACCGAGATCCGCCTGGCGTATGACGACAGTTATTTCTATGTTTCCATGCGGGCGTTTGACCGGGACCCCAATGGGGTCCGCGCTACTTCCCTTTACCGTGACCGCATTTCGGGCTCCGACCACCTGGAAATATTGTTGGATACCTACAACGACAACCAGAGTGGCTATGTCTTCACCACCACCCCCACCGGGATCCGAAACGATTTAGAGATTGCCAACGATGCCCAGGGGCTTGCCCTTTCATCAGGCAGTGTTTTTAACCGCGACTTCAATACTTTCTGGGATGCCGAAAGCGTGGTCACCCCTGAGGGCTGGACTACAGAAATCCGCATCCCCTTCAGCAGCCTCCGTTTTCAGGATGCAGAGGGAAGGGTTGTTATGGGGATTATTGTTCAACGAAAAGTTGCCCGGAAGAATGAACGCCTGGTCTTTCCGGCCGTACCACCCATTACCAACTGGGCCTTTTTGAGGCCTTCCCTCGCACAGAAAATTGAATTTAGCGGAATTCGGTCCACCAAAACGTTATACCTTACCCCCTACCTGCTCGGCGGCCATGAGACTTCCTACCTGCTCAACGAGGCGGGTACGGCCTATGCGGCGGAAAAGGATTTTAAACTGGATGTCGGGGGCGACGTAAAATATTCCATCACCAATAACCTGACTGCAGATTTTACCATCAACACGGATTTTGCCCAGGCCGAAGCAGATGACCAACTGGTGAACCTATCGCGTTTTTCCCTCTTCTTTCCTGAGAAGCGGCAGTTTTTCCAGGAGCGGGCCTCCGTTTTCGATTTCCGGAGCGGCGGGCTGAGCCGACTCTTCTTCAGCCGGCGTATAGGCCTTACAGACCGGGGGGAACAGGTGCCTATTTACGGGGGGATACGCCTGATCGGCCGGATGAAGACCTGGGACCTGGGGGTGCTAAATATGCAAACCCAGGACCTGGATACCATCCCTACTGAAAATTTCGGCGTCTTACGGGTTAGGAAGCGGGTGTTTAACCAGAACAGCTTCCTGGGCGGCATGTTCACCAGCCGGCTGGATGGCGATGGCAACAACAACCTTGCTTATGGCCTGGACGGCATTATCCAGGTGGCCGGCGACGATTTCCTTACCCTGCAGTGGTCGCAAACCTTTGACAGCCGCTACGCCGAAGGGGAGACACAGGATTTCAAAAGCGGCCGCCTGGCACTGGAAATGAACCGGCGGCGGCGGCAAGGCTTCGGGTATACGCTGGGTACCATCCTATCGGGGCCCAACTACCTCCCGGGCGTGGGTTTCGTAGATCGGAGCGATTTTAAGTTCGGGACTGCGGCTATCTCCCAGACCTGGCTGAACACTGAAGGGTCCTTTATCTGGCATAAGATAGAACCCTTCGGAAATGCCTACCTGAGCAACCAGGGTGGTGATGTCCTGTCTTCCGAATATGGACTGGACTGGTCCTTTTCGCGTCGGAATCTCGACAGCGGCGGCCTGGTAATCAGAAAGACCTATGAAAATCTCATAAATGATTTCAGCCTGCCAGGCACAGAAAACGTACCCGCAGGCATCTACGATTTTTTCCGGGTACAGGGTACCTATACCATGGCTATAGACCGCACCCTTCGCACCGGGGCGATACTGGAAACAGGATCCTTTTACGACGGCTGGCTGCACAGCATTACCCTTACCCCCTCCTGGTATGCCTCCAAATACATACAGCTTAACCTGGAATATGTTTATAACTATGGAGAATTCAGCGAGCGGGATACACGGCTGAATTTTCATATTGCCCGGCTACGGCTTGGCACCGCCCTCAACCGGAAGCTTTCCACCAATGCCCTGTTGCAGTACAATGGCGCCCAGGACCTGTTTTCGGCCAATATCCGGTTTCGCTACAACTGGCGCGAAGGTCAGGATCTTTGGGTGGTTTTTAACTCCGGACTCAATACAGACCGCTATGGTTTCACCCCCACCTTGCCGGCAACAGACAACCGCTCCGTATTGGTGAAGTACGTGCATACCTTTATCTTCTAAATATTTGGCCGGGTATCATAACAAATCCCCGCACATGCAAATCCCTGCAGCGTATGTACAAGGCTCAAACTACTGGAATAACATAGGGGCGAATTCTGACAGGTAGATCCGCCAGTTGGCCCATGTATGTCCACCGGGGCTTTCCCGGTATACATAGGGGAAGTCCATTTCATCAAGCTTGTTTCTCATGGTCACCACGCTTTCGTAAAGGAAATCATCCTTGCCGCAGGCAATCCAGTAGAGTTTTGGGGCTGCTTCTTTCAGGGCAATGATCTGTTCCTCGCGTTTGGAATGGTCGATATTGATCCCAAACCGGCTCAGGTCTGCAAAACCCATGCTCATCACCCCGAGGTAATCGAAAAGCTCCGGGTTCGCAAAAGAGGTGTTCATGGTCTGCAACCCACCCATGCTCAATCCTGTAAGGGCCCGGTTTTCCTTGCCGGTTTTAACTCGGTAATTGGCTTCAATATAAGGGATCACGTCCTGTACCAGGCTCTTTTCAAACTGCATGCTGGCCATATCGCCAACCCCGGAATCCGGTGCCTCTATGGGCGGGCTTACGGTAAAGGCTGCCGCCTGGCTGGGGTTACCATTGGTCATTACCACCAGCATGGGTTTGGCCTTTCCGGCATTGATCAGGTTGTCCATGATGTTTTTGGCGGCCCCGAGCGTAGGCCATGCTTCTTCATCGCCCCCGCCCCCGTGCAGCAGGTAGAGCACCGGGAAATCCGCATTGCTGTTCTGGTATTCCGGCGGAGTATAGACGAACATCCTGCGTGTCAGTTCCAGGGTGGGCGACTCGAACCATACCTCCTGCAGGCTTCCTTTGGGGCCGGTCTTGGCCCAGTAGAGGTCTGAAGCATTCCCGGGCACATAAAGGACACTTGCCGTACTGAAACGCCCGTCGCGCACAATGTGTTTGTTGGCCGGGTCCAGGGTCCGGATGCCGTCTACCATAAAGGCATACGTGTAGAGCTCCGGCTCCATTGCGGTGATTGTGGCAGACCAAATCCCGTCTGCAGCTTTTTCCAGTGCAGTCATCTCCTGGGTAAATCCTCCGTTCCCGTCAGGTACCGAAGGCATCCAATTACCTGTCAGTTTAACCTCTTCGGCCTTGGGAGCGTTGATCCGGAAGGTTACGGTATTATTTTCCGATAATTCGGGCGATACTACGGCCGTATTCTGGGCAATCTCCTGCGTCTGAGTAAGTTGGGGAAGGAATAGCAGCAGTCCGAGGATTGCCGTAAACCGGGCTGTATTCCACTTAATTTGTGCCCTGATTGGTAAGTTGACAAGGTTCATTAGAAAAGTTTGCATGGTTCCGTATATTTAGAGGTATAAGATACATATTCCTTAGCTTCAGCCATCTGTCCGGATCCATTTTTATCAGTCTTTCTGGTGGAAAACAACACTGTATAGTTTCAGCAGATGGTAGAAATAAAGCCATCAGCCTAAATTGTCGCGATTTACTCCTGTAACTGCCGCGATTACACCCGGGATCATGGAAAATTTACCCGATTTTTGTTCTGTAAACAATAAAAATCATCGCATCATGGAACAGATTACGGTAAAGAACAAGGTGCATGCCCCGGCCGGGAAGGTATGGGAGTTATGGAACAATCCCAAACATATCGTTCAATGGAATACGGCGACTCCAGAATGGCATTCCCCAAGGGCGGAAAACGACCTAAGGCCAGGCGGGCGGTTCAACATTCGCATGGAAGCCAAAGACGGAAGCTTCGGATTTGATTTTGAAGGCACTTACGACGAGGTAATTGCGCCTGAACGACTTGCCTACACCCTTGCCGATGGCAGGAAAGTAAGAATCAGTTTCCGGCAACAGGGGGCCGAAACGGATATTGAAGAGACCTTCGAAGCCGAAGACCAAAACCCTATAGGCATGCAACGGGATGGATGGCAGGCTATCCTCGACAATTTTAAGGCATATGCCGAGAAAACGGATCAATAATACGAAGAAGTAGTTCTAAACGCGATGACAAACAAAGATATAGTTAAAGGAGCCGTAGCTGCATTCCTCGATTCCGATATAGAAAAGGCATTATCGTACATGACGGAGGATGTGCAGATGGGATGGCCCGGGTTTTTTAACCTCGACTCCGGCAAAGCGGCAATCAGGCAATTTATGAAAGACGTGCCTGAGATGACATCCGGTGGGATTGAAGACCTTATAGCGGATGGGGATCAGGTGGCCGCCACGGGTTCCGTCGTCTCCAGGCATAAGGACGGCAGTATCAGAAAAAGCTTTTTCTGCGATGTTTATGGCCTGCAAAACGGCAAAATCATGTCGATAAAAAGTTATATAGTCTTTGAAAAGCCGGAAAAATAGGCTCGTGACAAATATTACAGCAATTCCGACATTAAGGTAAAATGGCAATTATCATCCGGGGGACCTCAAGCCTCCGAAATCCTCAATTACATTTCCGCCACCCGGACCCCGGCATCCCCCGCCGTATTTAAGCCGGGCAATAATTCGGGTATCTCGTCAAGGGAAACGATTCCCCCAAGCAAACTCCGTAGCCTGAGCCCTGTTCGTTCAAGGAAATTAAAGAGATCCGGATAGCGATGGGCTTGTATTCCGTGGCTGCCTATCAGTTGAAGTTCGTTTGCAATAACGAGGGGCATTGGGATGCGAACGGCACCTGCCACTTCCGGTAATAGTCCCAGCTGCAGATGTTTCCCCAGCTTCCTCAGGCTTCTGATAGAATTCAGGCAGGTATCCGGGCTTCCCAGGGCATCTACGGACACATGTACCCCACCGCTACTGAACTCACGGACTGCTTTGACCGCGTCTGTTTTCTTTGCGTTGATCGTATGCACGGCTCCAATTTTTTTCGCAAGGTTACATTTGGAATCATTAATGTCTACAGCGATTACCCGCGCGCCCAGGGCTCTGCCAATCAGTATGGCAGACAAGCCCACCCCGCCGCAGCCGTATACGGCCAGCCACTGTTCTGCATTTAATTGCGCCTGGTCAACAACCGCCCTGTATGCTGTAACAAATCGGCAGCCAAGGGTGGCTGCGCTTACGAAATCCAGGTCATCGGGCAGGATTACCAGGTTTTCATCGGCATAGTCAATGGCAACATATTCCGCAAAGGACCCCCAGGCGGTAAAACCGGGCTGGAACTGCCTGTCGCATACCTGCTGATTACCCTCCCGGCAGTAAACACAGGTTCCGCATCCGCCAACAAAGGGAACGGTTACCCGCTGCCCAACGCAAAATCTGTGCACCTGCTTCCCAACTTCAACAATGGTTCCTGCCAGCTCATGCCCGGGCACATGTGGCAGCATTATATCGGGGTCGTGACCCATCCATCCATGCCAGTCGCTAAGGCAAAGGCCACTGGCTGCGACTTTGATGACTACCCCGCCATCGGAGGGGTTCGGGTCGGCCACCTTTTCAATGCTTACCGGCCCTTTAAAGTTATGGTAGATTACAGCCCGCATCTCGGTTTACTGGTTTTCCAGCTTTATTATATAGAGTAAAACTTCTTCTTGCTCTTCCGGCAGTCGCAGGCTTCCCTCCTGCCTGAAACCCAGTTTTTCGAGTAGTTTTTGGGAAGGGTGGTTTGCCTTGTCTGTAATCCCGAGTAGCTTGTCCTGCCCAAAATCCTCCCATGCCGCTCGCAGCAGCCGGGAAGCAGCCTCAAAAGCATAACCCTGGCGTTCATATTCAGGCAGGAAGGCAAAGCCCAGGTCTATCCCCTCAAGACCTTCACGGTCGTACAAACCACAGCTGCCCAGTTTTGCCCCGTCGGCCTTCCTGATCACAGTATAATTTGAAAAACCAAGGCGCACCAGTTGCGGCAACATCTTTTTCCTGATATAAGACGCGGCATCGGCCTTGGATCTAATATTTCTGTCGCCAATGTACCTGACCCAGGCCGGGGTATTCATTAAACGGTAAATAAAGGGGGCATCCTGCACCCCTGTGGGTCGTACCAGCAGGCGTTCGGTTTCAAAGGATTTATACAACTTCAGGCTTTGCCTCATAGCAGGTCTGCCATACATTATTCGGCATAGAGAGCTTTCCCCGCCGCCTCGTATTTATCCCCTGCCACCCAGAAAGGGGTATTGGGGTCGTTCGCCAGCAGCCGCCCTGCCAGGACATAAGCCTTAAAAAACTTCTCCAGGTAGTCATAATCCATACTATCTGCTTCATCCCCCGGCCTGTGATAGTATTTGGTAACATCCCCGTTAAAGGCATTAAACCCCAGCGAAAAAGTTGGTGCCGGGATTCCCTTTTGGGCAAAATGGACATTGTCTGAACGATCGAACAATCCTTGTTCCGGGGCGGGATCATCAATGGCATCCAGGCCGAAATCTGAAACCGCCTTCCTGATCTTCTCCTCGGCCGTAGTTCGTGTCAGGCCTATAATGGTGGCAAGCTCCGTATTATTATACCCGGCATTGTCGCTATTAAAGCAGTAAACCGTTTTGTTTAACGGAACAACAGGGTTCTCCACATAATATTCGCTTCCCAACAGCCCTTTTTCCTCTGCTGTAAAGAAGATGAACAGGCCTGATCGTTTGGTGCGGTATTTTGCGAGGTTCTCTGCCATGCTGAGCACAGTGGTGGTACCCACTGCGTTGTCCCTTGCCCCGTTGTAGATGCTATCTCCTGTCTCGTCAGGCGTTCCTATCCCCACATGGTCATAATGGGCGGAATAAATAATATACTCTTCCCTGAGTTTCGGGTCACTGCCTTCAATCAGACCAATCACATTCTGTGACACAATGGTATCTGTACTATAACCGCTACTACTAAGGCTTACAGGGATGTTCCCCATTTCCTGAAGAGAGGACAGCCTCTCCCCTCCTGCATCCCGCAGCCAGAGGTAGGTAAAAAGGTTTTCGCTTCCCGGATTTTCTTCACCGGGGATACTATACTGAGCGGTATTGAAGTTATGTTCTATGTATCCCCACATATTATCTTCTGTATCAAGTAGTTCTATAACTCCCACTGCTCCCTTTTCTTTTGCAATTGCCTCTTTCTTTGCCCGCAGCCTGAAAGCCGCGCCAGCATCAAGGGCTTCTTCACTGCCGCCTTTGAGAACCACCAGCCTGCCGGAAACTTCCCTGTCTTCATAATCTGCTTCAAGGCCATATCCCAGGTACATTGCTTCTCCTTTGTATTCCAGGGGCTCAGCTGCCAGTGGTGCCATCTGCCTGATTTGTTCCCCATTCAGCTCCAGTTTCAAAACACGGGGCGGGGATTTCCTGTTAAGCGGAACTGGCTGATAGTAAGTCCCGGTTAAAGGATTTGGCAATACACCATAACTTCTCAATGTATTAGCCAGGTAGGCAGCGGCGATCCTGTTTTCGGGAGTGCCGGTTTCCCGGCCTTTTAACAGGTCGTCCGCAAGGAAATAAATATGCCCCTTTATGGTATTTTTGGAAACGGTCGCGGAGGCCTTTTCTTTATCGCTCTGCCCAAAAAGGCCAAAGGAAACCAAACAGGACAATGCCAGGATAGTGAGGAATTTCATAAGGTTGATATTTTTAATTGATGTTCCTAAAATAGGAAGAAAAGCATTATGCAGCATTTAAAATTAAAGTGGGAATCAGATAGATGTTCCAAAGTAAATAATGTGGATACTTTTATCCCGGGCCACCTGGCACATCCTGTAAGGTTAAGGGAAAAGAATGGCAAGGTGGCATGCGCTGCTTCCTTAATCTTGATTCTTATATTATTTGGCTACACGAAAAACCTGCACAAATGATATGCTGATATGATTTTCTTATATTTAACCCCACTATTCTGGCTCGTATCCGGTTCGAGGTTCTGTCTGTTCCAAAACGTTGCCGGCTGGTCTTAATAAAAACCACCTATGCGATTAGAAAATAAAGTTGTCCTAATTACGGGAAGCTACACCGGAATAGGCAGTGAAATTGCGCGTCTCTGCGTACAGGAAGGCGCCCGCGTGATCCTGAATGGGCTTGAAGAGGACAAGGGAATGGCACTTGTTGACAAATTGGGCCGGGACAAGGCCAGCTTTATGACCCTGGATATAACAGAGGAAAGTGCCCCGGAACAACTGATCCGGAAGGCCCTTGATGACTTTGGCGGCTTGCATGGGCTGGTGAATAATGCAGCAATCGTAGAATCGGCCAATATTCATACCACCGACCTGCCTTACCTGAGACGGATGCTGGAAGTAAATACTATTGCTCCTTTTGCCCTTATCCAGCACGCATTGCCGCATTTACAGAAAAGCCGGGGCTGCGTGGTGAACATAGGGTCCATTAATTCCTGGAGCGGCGAACCCAACCTTCTCCCCTACAGCATCTCCAAGGGCGCCCTGATGACCATGAGCAGGAACCTCGGCGACAGCCTCTTCCGGGATCATGGGGTACGGGTAAACCAGATCAACCCGGGCTGGGTGCTTACCGAACACGAACTGGTTAACCAGGAGGAACAGGGGCGTGCGCCTGACTGGCACCAGACAATGCCCCCATTGTTCTCCCCTTCCGGAAGGCTTTTTAAACCGGAGGAAATTGCGGCGGCGGCCATTTACCTGATGTCTGATGAATGCGGGCCCGTTAGCGGTCAGGTGATGGAACTGGAACAATTTCCCATGATCGGGCGTAATGTGCCAAAATCCTGGTAAGACAATCCTGTACTTTCCACCATTATAAGCATTAGGCTTAATCTCTGGAGATCAGAGTTAAATTTTTGGGCTAATCTGCTTTTACAAACGGCCATAAATGGTTACATTCTTCGCGAAGCAGTATTCAATTTTAAAAGCTGGGTAAAAGCCATATGAGCAATACTATTACTTTTGATGAAAGCGGGGATTGGTACAAGGATGCAATTATTTACGAACTGCATATAAAAGCATTTTTCGACAGCAATGCGGATGGTATCGGCGACCTGAAAGGCCTCATCCAAAAGCTGGATTACTTAGAAGATCTTGGGGTTACCGCCATCTGGCTACTCCCGTTCTACCCATCCCCTCTCCGGGATGATGGTTATGACATTGCCGACTATTACAGCATCAATCCCTCCTATGGCCACGTGAGGGACCTGAAAAAGTTTATCAAGGAGGCACACAAACGCGGCCTTAAAGTAATCACCGAACTGGTAATTAATCATACTTCCGACCAGCATCCCTGGTTTCGGCGCGCCCGCAAAGCCCCCGTAGGGTCAGTATACAGGGATTATTATGTCTGGAGTGATGACCCTTCCAAATACGGCGACACCCGCATCATCTTTACGGATACGGAACCTTCTAACTGGACCTGGGACGAGGAGGCCCAGGCGTATTTCTGGCACCGTTTTTTCTCGCACCAGCCCGACCTGAATTTCGACAGCCCCCGGGTACAGGCGGAAGTTATTAAAATCATGGATTTCTGGTGTAAAATCGGGGTCGACGGCTTCAGGCTCGATGCCGTGCCCTACCTGTTTGAAAGGGAAAACACCAATTGCGAAAACCTGCCCGAAACCCACGACTACCTGAAAAAACTCCGGGCACATATCGACGCCAATTACGAAAATAAAGTTTTACTGGCAGAGGCTAATATGTGGCCTGAAGATTCCGCTGCATATTTCGGCGACGGGGATGAATGCCACATGAACTACCACTTCCCTATTATGCCCCGTATGTTTATGGCGCTGAAAATGGAAGACCGTTACCCCATTATAGATATTATAGACCAAACCCCGGAGATCCCCGAATCATGCCAATGGGCCATCTTCCTGCGGAATCACGACGAACTGACCCTGGAAATGGTAACCGATGAGGAACGGGATTATATGTACAAGGTGTATACCAAGGACCCGCAGGCAAAAATCAATGTGGGGATCCGCCACCGCCTGGCCCCCTTGCTGGATAACAACCGTAACAAAATTGAGCTGATGAATGTGTTGCTCTTCTCGCTCCCCGGAACGCCAGTTATCTACTATGGAGATGAGATCGGGATGGGCGATAACTTTTACCTGGGCGACCGTGACGGGGTGCGGACTCCTATGCAATGGTCTGCCGACAGGAATGCAGGGTTCTCCACTGCTAACCCCCATAAGCTTTACCTCCCTACCATCATCGACCCCGAATATAAATATGAATCGGTGAATGTTGAAGCCCAGCTAATGAATGGTTCCTCGCTGCTGTGGTGGATGAAACGCATTATTACGATGCGTAAGAGGTACAAGGCCTTCGGAAGGGGTACCATCCGATTCCTATCCCCGGAAAACGCCAAGATCATCGCATTTACACGTAGCTGCGAAGACGAAGAACTGCTTGTAATCTGCAACCTGTCGCGCTTCTCCCAGGCAGCCGAATTACTGCTCGGGGATTATGAAGGCTATACGCCCGTTGAAGTGTTCAGTCATAATAAATTTCCGGGGATTACCAAGGCACCCTACCTCTTTACACTTGGCCCGCATGGTTACTACTGGTTTGTCCTGGAGAAGGATTTGCAGCAAGCCGAAAGTTCGGTCCTTCCGGAAATCAGTGCCTCTTCCTGGAATGCGTTGTGGACAAAGCGGCATCGAAAGAAACTGGAAAACGGGCTGTTACCCAGATATTTCGGAATGCCGAACTGGTTTGGGGGCAGTAAGCGAACCATACAAGGGATGGAAATAAGGTACAATATGGAAATGGCCATTCAAAACCTTAAAACCCGAATGTTGCTTGTGGAAGTAACCTACAACGACGGCCTTCCGGAGATGTATCAGCTTCCTGTAGCCTATTTATCTGAACAGGAGCCTGAAGCTTTAGAGGCCATCCCGGAAAATAATTTACTGGCAAAAGCCGAACTCGACGGAGATTCGGGGTTCCTATTTGATGCAGTTTATAATGAACGGTTCAGGGAAGCTATTTTCGCATACCTGAGAAAGGGTCACAATCAGGGTACCGCCATGCATGAGCTGTTGTTCTATAACCACAACAAAAACATTCCCGGGAAGATGCAGGCCGGAAAATCGAGGGTCCTGGACACGAATCAAACTTTTACCGCACTGGTTTATGAAAGTAATTATTACCTTAAACTCTACAGGGTACTCGATCATACTATCAACCCCGACCTGGAGATAACCCGCTACCTGTCTGAGAAAACATCATTCGGTCAGGTTCCCGCATTTGCCGGTTCCTTAACCTATACAGCCGGCAACGGAGGGGCTCTGGTCCTCGCAATGGTGCAGAAATTAATTCCCAACCAGGGAACCGCCTGGGAGTATACCCGCGATGCCCTGCACCGTTTTTTTGAAAAGATTCTTGTTACAGGCAGGCAGGTAACCCCACCGCGGCCGACGGGTGATGCGCACAGGGCTATGGACTACGACACACTTCCGCTGGTCATTAAGGAATTCATAGGTGGTGCTTTCCCGGAACGCATGATGCTGCTGGGCCAACGAACAGCCGAAATGCACAAGGCCCTTGCGGCACACCCTGAACTTCCCGGGTTTGAACATGAACATTTTTCACTGCATTACCAGCGGTCACTCTTTTCCTCCCTGCAAGGACTTACAAGGAGTACTTTCGAAAAGCTCCAAAGAAGCCTGGAACATCTGCCCGTTAGTTTTCAGGAAGAGGCCCGTGAAATACTCGGATCCAGGAATGAAGTGCTGCGTTGTTTCAGGCGGATTTATTCGCACAAGATCCCGACAGATAAAATCCGCACCCATGGCGACTACCACCTGAACCAGTTGCTTTGGACAGGGCGCGATTTTGTTATCCGCAACTTTGAGGGGGAACCAATGAGGCCTTTCAGCGAACGCCGCCTCAAACGCAGCCCCCTTCGGGATGTGGCCGCCATGATGCGATCCTTGCACTATGCGGCTTATAGCGCTATCATGGAACAGGAGTTCAGCAGGGAACGAAAAGACGGCCGCCTGGAAGACTGGGCAGAGGCCTGGACCTCATTTAATTCGGGGTTTTTCCTGAGAGGATATTTAAACCATATTGGTGGGCATAACTTTATTCCTGAAGAGAAGGGCGATTATGATATCCTGATGGATACCTTCCTGCTGGAAAAAGCAGTATACGAGTTAAATTACGAACTTAATCACCGTCCGGAATGGGTTCTGATCCCTCTCCGGGGCATACAGTCTATACTTCAGCGGTACCGGGATTAGAAGGGAATTACCAAATACTCTAAAGCGTCCGGGACGTTTCCATTGAAAATGTTTCCTAATGTGGGCGCACTTTTATCCGTTTATTCCACGCTGCACCTCAAGGTAAAACCATTATATTTAAAAATGGGAGCAACTATGAAACCTATTGTTCAAATTTCCCTCGACCTCACGGATATTGACGAAGCCCTGCAAACTGCTGCTATGGCACTGCGGGCAGGGGTAGACTGGCTGGAGGCCGGCACCCCTCTTCTGCTGGCTGAAGGCCTGCACGGGGTAAGGAAATTAAGGGCCGCTTTCCCGGAAGTACCCATTGTAGCCGATCTGAAAACCATGGATGGCGGCTACCTGGAAGCTGAAATGATGGCAAAGGCCGGGGCCACGCACGTGGTGGTCATGGCAAGGGCACACCCCGAAACCATACGGGTGGTGGTGCAGGCCGGCAGAGATCTTGGGATAAAAGTGATGGGCGACAACCTGGGCTGTCCGGATATGGTAGCAGCAGCACGAATGCTCGAAAAAATGGGCTGCGATTATGTGATCCACCATATCGGCTACGATGAACGGCGTGGTTATGCCGCACGCGGAGAACGCATGCCCAGTCCGCTCGATCAGTTGCGGGAAGTGGTAAACGCCGTAAAAATTCCTGTTCAGGCAGTGGGCGGGCTGAGCCTGGAGCAAGCCATTCAGTGCCCTGCATACGGCGCCCCCCTGGTAGTGCTGGGTGCCCCGCTCACTATTGATGCGGATGCCTTTAAAACAGCAGGTGGCGACCTTGAAGGTTCGCTAAGGATTATTTGTAAAAAGATACATTCGTATTCGGATACCTGAATTTTAGGCTGATGCACTCATGAACGTTTATGAATAATGGTTGGTGGTAAGTTTGAAAAGCATTTAACAACTAATTGCTACTTATTCATTCAAGTCAATTTGTTGTAGTGACATACATTTTTTTATGAATAAAACCGGAATATGAAACCACAGGCATTGACAATTGCCATACTGTTAATGGCAAATTTGCTACAAGGACAAACTTCCTTAAAAGAAATTGACCTGCATAACGGGATTCACAGGGTGGGATTTAAGCACTATCTGACTTCTGACAGCACAAGAACTTATAGAAGAATTTTTGACTATAAAAATCAAAGTATCCCAAGGCCGGTTCCTGTAAGTATTTGGTATCCATCCAATGAATATCCAAATGATACAGAGCCAATGACGGTATTAAATTATATGGAAATATTAAAAGAGGAAGAGGAATGGGAATGTTTACCAAATGAACAGATCCTTAATTGGTTTTATTATTCAAATACACCTGCAAATCAAATTCACCTCAATGAGCAGACAGGAGCTTATCCGAAAATCGATCCAGCACCTGGTAAATTTCCCGTTGTAGTCTATGCTCCAAGCTATCAGGCATCCTCGATTGAAAATTTTGCACTTTGTGAGTACCTGGCAAGTCACGGCTACATTGTTATTTCAACCCCAAGTCGGGGAACGGAAAACCGTTTTTTTGAAGGCGGGACGGAAAAAGATATGGAAACTCAGGCAAGGGATATCGAATTTTTAATAAAGGAATCAGCAAAATTACCGAATGCAGACTTTCGCCAAATAGCGGGTATGGGCTTCAGTTTTGGTGGTTTGTCAAATGTACTTTCCCAAATGCGAAACGAAAATATAAAAGCCATTGTGAGTCTGGACGGTAGTATAAAATATCAGTATGACAAATTAATAAAATCGGCATATTTCGACATTGAAAAGGTAGATGTTCCTTTTATCCACATGGCACAAAAGGATATCCCGGAACAAGTATTAATGGAGGACCATATAGACTCAACATTAAATTACAAATTTGAATTTTATGATAATCTTTTATACAGCAAGGCATATAGTATAAAGTTTCATAAACTGACACATCCGTATTTCAGCACATTAGGGGTTCTTTTCCAACAAAGGGACCCAAGGCAGGACAAAAGTGATTTAGAAATTATGGAATCGTACAAATTAGCTTCTGAATACACCTTGAATTTTTTAAATGCCTTTGTAAAGAATGATACCAGGGCACTAAACTTTATGGAAAATGAACCATCTGCTAATGGTATACCCTATGGCCTGATTACCAGGCAAACCAAACAACCTGAAAGCAAGTCATTTAACTTCCAGGATTTTAACGAGTTAGCGTTAAAACAGCACTATGAGAATCTGGATCAACTATTCGCAACGACCCTGAGTAAATATCCATCTATAGAATTGCCAGAAGGAAATCTCAATACTCTTGGATTACAACTTATTTTCGATCCGAAGACTTCCGAACAAGGAATAAATGTCCTGTTGTTAGCAACAAACATATATCCAAATTCCTCGAATCTATTCGACAGTTTAGCCGAGGCATACCTGTATGTTGGAAATAAAGAAAAGGCAATGGAAAACTTTGATAAATCATTGGAATTAAATTCTCAAAATCAAAATGCAATCGACAGGTTAAAACAACTTCGGGAATAATGCCAGCCCCTTACAGGGCTATTTCAAATATGGGGTTGGTTTTAACCCAGGTTTGCCAAATCTTTTGATCAAACTTTAAAATAAAAGGTAAATCAAAAAGAAAAAGTATTGGCTGATTAATAAATAACAGCCCCGTTCCTTTTAAGCCAGTACAAAACTTAGCCAAAACCTTGATGGACTTTGGAATTGTAAAAGAGAAATGGTTTATATAATTTACGGGAGATCACTTTTGAATTTGAAATTGCACTTGACCTTGTTCTTGCACTTGATTTTGTACTGACTACTAATTTTATACGCCACCAATGAGCCATCTTGCTGTTGTTAATTATGCCCCGGAAAAAGGCAGTGTTGAACTGCGTGACGTTCCAATTCCTGTTATTGATGAGGATGAGGTCCTGCTGGAAGTAGCCAGTGTTGGGGTCTGTGGGTCCGACCTCCACCAATGGACGGCTGATCACAGTTGGCCTGTGAACTATCCGGTGGTGTTGGGACATGAATTTTCGGGGCAACTGGTAGCACTGGGCAAGAGGGTTAGCGGCTGGAAGGAAGGCGATCGGGTGGTAAGTGAAACGGCGGCGGTAATTAACCCTCATAACCCTATGTCGCGGCAGGGGTTATACAATCTGGATCCTACCCGGAAAGGCTTTGGCTATGGGGTTAATGGGGCCATGACCAGCTTTGTTAAAGTTCCTTCCCGATGCCTGCATCGCGTACCCGATAACCTTTCCCTGGAAAATGCCTGCCTTGCAGAGCCCTGCTCTGTGGCTTACAACGCTGTAGCGGTTAACTCCCATATACGGCCGGGTGACCGGGTTGTGGTGCTGGGGCCCGGTACAATTGGGATTCTGTGCGCGGCAGTCGCGAAATTATGCGGGGCGGAAGTCCTGGTTGTGGGCCTCGAATCAGACGGTGAACGCCTGCAGGTCGCCCGGCAGTACGGATGTGAAACCTTAGCCGGCGACGCAACATCCTGGGCTGTGCAGCATGATGGCCTGGGTGCCGACTGTGTGGTGGATGCAACCGGGCTAAGCGAATCGCTGGCCATTGCCCTGCAACTGGTACGGCCAAAAGGGCAGATAACTAAAGTTGGTTGGGGCCCGCAACCCATGAACTTTTCAATGGACCCGCTTGTACAAAAAAATGTAAGGTTACAGGGTAGTTTCAGTCATAACTGGCCGGTGTGGGAAAAGGTTCTCTCCCTCCTCAGCCAAAATAAACTGGATGTTAGCCCTATCATAGGTGGTGTCTGGGGACTGCAAGAATGGCATCAGGCCTTTGTGCAAATGCACTCCCGAAAGATTGTTAAGAGCATACTTAAACCGGCTTAAAGACCGCCAACAAAAACCCTTCCATGCCAGAATTAGCCGTTTTTCCAAAAGCTTTTATGAACGCCCTTTGCAGGGATGGCACTATGACGATTTCCGAATGGATCGAACTGGCTGCCCCCCTGGAAGTAACCGGCCTGGAATGGTATGCAGGCTTTCTGGAAATGCGCGACAAGGCCAACTGGCCGCTGTTCCGGCAACAGGCGGAATCGCTTGGCAAGTGCATTCCCATGCTTTGCTGTTCTCCGGATTTCACCCATCCGGACCATGTTTTCAGGGAAAGACAGGTACGCCGGCAATTGGAATGGATTGAGATGGCGCACAGTCTTGGAGCCTCCTATTGCCGGGTTTTGTCTGGCCAGCGCAGACCGGGGCTTTCTCAGGAGGAAGGGCTTTTTCTGGCGGCTGATTGCATCAGCCGCTGCCTCCCTTATGCCGCGGACCTGGGGGTAACCCTAATTCTAGAAAACCATTATAAGGACGATTTTTGGGAGTTTCCGGAATTCGCACAACAAATGGATGTGTTTTGTGAACTGGTAAATCGTATCGACCACCCTAACTTCGGCGTCAATTTTGATCCCAGCAACACCTTCCTGGCCGGGGAAGACCCCCTCGAATTGCTGGACAGGATTGTACACCGGGTTGTTAGCATGCATGCCAGCGACCGTTATTTAACTGAAGGGACCATTGAGGACCTCAGACGGGAAGAGCGCGGCGCTATGGGTTATGCCAAAAGGCTTAAACATGGGGAGATCGGTAAGGGCATGAACGATTATGACGCAATTCTGTCGAAGCTTAAAAGTGCCGGCTTCGATGGCTGGATCAGCATTGAGGACGGGGTTGAAGGCATGGACCAATTGGAACGAAGTGTTAGTTTTCTCAGGGGTAAAATCTCTGAATACTGGCCCGGTTTCCGGTAGGGCCATTTGTTGTTCCTTTAAATCCGGAAAAAGACTTGGCAGCTCTTAAAAGCCCGCCTGTACCATTTCTGCCAGTTACCAGCTGCCGCCGCCCCCACCGCCAAAACCTCCGCCGGAAGAGCCGCCGCCCGAACTGCCGCTTCGTGAGGGGCTGCTCACCATGTTACTGGTAACCCCCGACATTGTGCCGGAAAATGCCCTTGAAAAATTATGCATGCCATAAGAGCCGGTGGCAGTAGACCGGTACCATTCCGGAGGGGGAACATTGAGATCATTGAATTTTTTAGCCCATTTATCAAATAAACCAAATGCCAGGGCGTAGCCCATGGTATGCTCGAAGTATGACGGGTCTTCTATCAGCAACATCCTTAACCTGTTATCTTCGGCAACCTTAATAAAGCGTTTAAATCCCTTTAATTCGGACAGGATCCTATTTCCAACCGCATTTCTCTTTACCATATAGAAATTCAATGCCAGTAACAGGCCGGTGCAAAAGGCAATTCCGAAGGCGGCCAGAGGCCCCCAAAAAAATAAACCCGCCATTGTTCCCAGAACACCAAGGAGAAGGAGGATGGCTATCATGATGCGCTGCACTTTCCGGGAATCGGCAATATAATACGGTTGAGCCTCTTCTTTCAGCTGGCCACGGGCAGTATTCATGGTGGTGTAAAATTTATTCTTCAGGCTGCTTACCAATACCTCCCTATGATTTATGGCAAAGGCTTCATCGCCTTCTAAGATAATTGAATCGCTTC
The DNA here is from genome assembly GCA_964434565.1 of uncultured Flavobacteriaceae bacterium. Taxonomy (GTDB): domain Bacteria; phylum Bacteroidota; class Bacteroidia; order Flavobacteriales; family Flavobacteriaceae; genus Zeaxanthinibacter. The sequence goes on from CAYSVQ010000207.1 coordinate 17,985, forward strand.
CGAACAAACCTCTGAACAATTCCCTTGCATAAGCAGGTGAGGAAGCCGGCAGGGGCTTCTTCAAGACCAACCGCGTATCCTTTTTCCCAAACAATTTCTTTTTAGGCAGCTCCTCTATTAGCAGATACCCAAGCGCCCCCCAGTGAGGAATCAGGGCTATAAGATCGGAAACATCGCTCTTGTCATCCATCAGAAATCCAGCCATGGCCGGATCGATATCCTTCGGCGGGAAATAACTGGTGGTGCCCACTACCCGTTCATCCTTTCCGTATTTATGCCATACCATATAAAACGAGACCAGCAGTGCCACGACGATAAACAACCATCCGTACGCATCCCAAAAAGGCCAGAAGGGTTTTTCCTCGGAGATCGAAGTTGCAGGCAGGTTTATTAATAAGGTAACGCTTTCGCCAGGGCGGGAAATAAAACCTTCCTTGCTCAAGCCGGTAACTATTCCCTCCGCAAACCCCAACTCAAAATCAGGACTTTGTCTGGTGTCGCCCTGAGTTCCGGCGTATATAAAGCATGTGGCAGCGTTCAATACAATGCCCTCAGGCACCCGTACCCTGAAATTTATTTTATGAAAATCTGCTGCCCAGCCTCCGGGTTTTATATTCCAGTAAAACCGGATAAAATCATTTTCAAAGAGAAAGGCATTATGCACCCGGTATCGGATTTCATAGCGTTGCGGGCCTATAAGGGTGATATCCGCATCACCTATTTTAATCTCCAACTCATCGGTTAGTTTTTGTACAAAGTCGAACGGGGCGTCAAAAGAGTAGCCGGGTACTTCGATTCGGCTGATCCTGATTTTCCTTTCCTCTTCGAGTCCCGCTTCATTGAGGAGGTCGTAACGGGTTTGTATGCGACGGTAAATCCCATGTTTTTCAATCTCAAAGTCTACATCGTATTTTTCAACAACATCAAAATAACCTTCCGGATGAATTGTAACATCCACCGAATATAAGTTCACCGTGAAATCCTGGGCATACCCTGTGCAGAGTGCCAGGAGTATGATAATAACGGATAGCCTGGTTTTCATAATTAAATCGGATGTGTAAGCGGTAACCCGGGAGCCGGCGTCAGTAGTTGATAGGGTTTTCGCAATGGTCTTTACGAAAAATCGACTTTTACATTTTCCCTGCTGGTTTCATCAGCTTCAAAGTAGTCGAAATGCTGGTAGTTGAACATCCCGGCAAACAAAACCCCCGGAACACTTTCCCCATAACTGTTGTTTTCCCTAACCGAACCGTTATAATATCGGCGGGCCCGCTCCAGGTTTTCTTCAATGACATTCAGTTTTTCCTGAAGGTCAAGGAAATTAACATTGGCTTTCAGGTCGGGATAGGCCTCCCCCAGGGCAAAAATGCTGCGTAAGCTTTGCTGCAACTGGTTTTCGGCCTTTATTTTTCCATTGATATCGCCTTCCGGTACCTGCATGGCGGCATTACGCGCCTTAATTACATTTTCCAGAGTAGATTTTTCATGGCTGGCATACCCTTTAACGGTTTCAACCAGGTTGGGAATTAAATCATAGCGGCGTTTAAGCGCAACATCAATATTGCTCCAGGCGTCTTTAACATAATTCCTGTTTTTTACAAAGCGATTGAAAATTGCGATGAGGGCCAGTGCCAGGACGACAACAATGCCCAGTAGTACAAATATGGTGGTCATGCTTGTTTGTGATATTTGAGAATATTTTTGCTTATTTCCTCCTAATTTAGGCTATTTATTTAACGGCCCATCTTTGAAAACACAAATTATGGGCCATGGCCATTTTTCTGCCCGGCCCTCCGGCGAATCAGATTATACAGGGCTTTTAACGATCATCTGCGCTTAGCTCATCGATAGGGGTTAACTCCAGCTTCCGGAATTCCACCTCCGAACCTTCGGCCTGTACGGCAATCTGCCCGCTACTCACCGTGGCATCATAACCATAATTTACCAATTCCCCATTTACCCACACCTTAATTCTGTCATCCAGGCATTCAACAACCATGTTATTCCATTCTCCGGGAGGATGTTCAGACCGGTCGGTGAGGTTTTTAATACGCCGTTCCTTTCCTTCGGTAATTCCCCAATCCTCCCTGGGCCCCCTGCGAGCCTCCATATTGTCGGTCTTGATATCTTCTACAATCACCCAGAAATCCCCGGCATTTTCGTGCATCATTTGTACTTCTATCGACTTCGGGAACATTTCGTAGAGTGCCCTTGGTGTAGATGCATGTACCAAAACACCGCAATTCCCCGGCTCAGCTGCAAAGCGGTATTCCACCTCCAGCCTGTAATCCTTATACGTTTTATCCGTTATCAGGTGGCCTCCGGGTGTGCCAAGGCTAACCAGCATGCCTTCCCGAACAATAAACGGGATGCGCGCATCCGGGATGCTGTCCAGGGTGGGTACGTCAATATGCCAGCCATTAAGGTCCTTCCCGTTAAAAAGGGATACAGGCTCCTGCCCGGCACATCCGGCCAGGACTATCAGGCTAAGTAAAACTAGTAAGGATACCTTCATGACAAAGCTGCCGGTTTTCGATTATTGAAGAAAGATACATAATTTTTATATTCTGAATGCTTAGGGGTACTCCCGTGCGACCCACGACCAGGATCAGGATCAGGAAAAATCCGGAAAAGCTAGTTGTTAAGGCCCCTTTCAGGCCGGAATTTGCTGGCTAAGGCAGTGCAGGGTACCGAATCCCCATATGAGGTCGATGGCGCTGATCCCGATCACCTTGTGTTGCGGGAAGCATGTGGCAAGGCTGGCGAGCGCCTCCCTATCTTGTACATCGTTAAAGGTAGGTGCCAGGACACAGCCGTTCAGGATCAGGAAATTGGCATAGCTGGCAGGTAGGTTCACCCCTTCAAAAGTAATGGTCTCCGGCATTGGAAGCGTGCATATTTCCAGTGATTTACCGTTTTCAAGCTTTGCCCGGGAGAGACGGGCTAAATTATCCTGCAACGGACCGTAATTGACGCTTTTTTTGTCAGTTTCTACCACAGTTATAACCGTGTCCGGATTCACGAAACGGCAGAGGTCATCAATATGGCCATGGGTATCGTCTCCTTCAATCCCGTTACCAAGCCATATAACATTGCTTATGCCAAGATATTCCTCAAAAATGGCCTCATAATCCTTACGGCCCAGCCCGGGGTTCCTTACCTGAATAGTTGGATGCAGCAGGCATTCTTCGGAAGTAAGCAGGCTTCCCCTGCCATTGCTGTCGATGGCACCCCCTTCGAGGACCACCGGCCGATTATTATAAATTACTTTGGTTAACGGAATTTGCAGTTCTGCGGCTACTTTTGCCGGAACCCTCCGATCAAGGCGGAAATTGCGGTATTTTGCCCAGCCATTAAAATTAAAATCCAGTGCCTCCCTCTTATCGCCTTTCCTGACTATAACAGGACCGGAATCGCGCATCCAGCTGCGATTGGTTTTAAGCACAATATAGGTGATGTTAGCGATGTTCACATGGGCATCTTCCAACAAGCATCCTACCCTATCTTTCAAAGAAGCATCTGCAATCAGCAACCAGATTTTTTCAAAAGCGGCTACCTTCTTTATAAAGTCAACGAATGCCCATTGGATGGCGTGGTACTTGCCCGGCCAGTCGTTCCCGGTAGCCGGAAAACACAAAACGATCCCCTCCTGCGTTTCCCATTCGGCTGGAAAACGTCTGCCCTCACTGCTCATGGTTCTATGGCCCTTTTAGTGATATCCCCGAAAGCATCGATTCGCCGATCCCTGAAAAAGGGCCAGTTCCGGCGTACATCTTCCTGCATATCGAGGTCCACAGCGGCCATTACAATCTCTTCACGGTCCCGGCTGGCCTGTGCCAGGATTTCGCCCTGCGGGCCAGCTATAAAGGAAGACCCCCAAAATTCTATGCCCTCGGTCCCCGGTAGATATTTTTCAAGCCCAATCCTGTTGGCAGCGGCTACATGAACCCCGTTGGCCACCGCGTGTCCCTTCATCACATTCATCCAGGCATCGTATTGTTTGTCGCCATACTGTTCCTTTTCCCTGGGGTGCCATCCTATGGCGGTAGGGTAAAAAAGGACTTCCGCGCCTTTGAGGGCCGTCAGGCGTGCCGCCTCAGGATACCACTGATCCCAGCAGATAAGCGTGCCAATTTTTCCCACCGCTGTATTTATAGTTTGAAAACCAAGGTCGCCCGGCGTGAAGTAAAACTTTTCGTAAAAACTGGGGTCATCCGGGATATGCATTTTACGGTATAGGCCTGCTGCGCTGCCATCGGTGTCGAGAATATAGGCGCTGTTGTGATAGATTCCGGGCATACGCTTCTCAAAGAAAGGCACAATCACCACTACCCCCAACTCCCTGGCAAGGGCACTGAAAGCCTTAAAGGAAACCCCATGCAAGGGTTCGGCAAGGGAAAAGTTTGAAGTGTCCTCACTCTGGCAGAAATAATGGCTGGCGTACAGTTCAGGCAGGCAAATCACCTGCGCACCTTCCTTCACGGCTTTTCGCACCCATTCCAGGCATTTCTTAAGGTTGTTTTCGGGGCTATCATTTAATCCTAACTGGATTACGGCTATATTGTAGGTGTTCATAATATATAGGCTGTTCTGCGTTTCCTGCCCAACAGGGGGCATGTGGCAATTTGATTTCAAAAATAGTATTTTATCGGCACTCCGTTAACCCAAAGGCAGTCGGATCAAAAAAACCAGGAGGCGCAGTACCATAGTGTTGAGGATCGGGTACAACTGCTGCAGATCAAGAAGATATATCCGATTGGCTGCTGTCTGTTTATTAAAAATGATATGAAGCAAGCTAAAAAAATTAATCTGATCTCCGTTTTGCTCGCCGTAACCGCGCTGGTAATGATCGCCCTGGGCATCTTGGCAGGCATGCCGGCTCCCGCCATTACAGGGCTGGGTTTTTTGCTGATTGTATGGGCCTTGCAGGTTCTTAAGTAGCGGAAGGGGATGCGGAAAAGTGGAGGTTACAGGCAGCGAGCCACACACCACACGGGTATGGCATGCTGGTGTTCCTCAGCCGAGCTAAGGTTTCAGTCGTGAAAAATGGGTGATTACCTTCCCTGGGCTATTGTTCTATGACCATTCTTTTTAAAGACCATAGGATGCCGAGCACTTCATTCCTGCTATCCTGGTCTATTTCGTGCTTTTCCATGGAAAGCAGGATATCATCAATAACGTGCATATATTCAGCGGGGCTTATATTCATTCCCCTGTGGGTGGTAACCATATCCCGTCCCATATAGGTTACATCACCCCCGCTGCCTGCACTGAAAAAGTCAACGGAGTGTTGTTTAATAATCGTGAGTTTTTCCGGTTGTTCCCTGTAAGGAAGGAACCTTTTGCTAACCGCCGGGTTGTTCAAATGGGCTTCCACGGCATCGTCAACCAGTTTTGTAATCCCCGGGGTTCCTCCCAGGCGATGAAAAAGTGAAGTTTTCATTGGGTTGTGGTTTGCTGAGGAATGTACGAAGCTCAGCGGCGAATGCCTGTTACAAACAGTCCATTTAATCCAAAATATGGATCCATCCCATTTTAAATTGCAGCTTCAGGCCACATGTTGTTGCAGGTATTTAGAAGGAAGGATCCCGAAAGTCTCCGAGAAACATTTGGTAAAATAGGCAGGGTTGTTAAAGCCCGTTTCATAGGCGATCTCGGAAATAGATCCCGAATTCCGGTGCAGGAGTTCCAGGGCTTTACGCAATCTGAATTCCCGCAGGAAGCGGTTGGGCGATTTCCCGGTAAGCTTTTTAAGTCGTCTGTAAAGTCTGCTTTTGCTGTGGCCCAGTTCGCTGCTGAAATCCGGGACCGAAATATCATCATCTCCGAATCTGTTTCCACAGAAGGACACAAGCCGGTTCAGAAATTCCTCGTCTGCCTTCCCCAATACCCTGATGGTCTTCCGGTCTATCCGCGCATTGCGGTTTTCGTTCTCATAAATTGTTTTTACCTCCTGGGATATCACCAGGGGTGCTTCCACATATTCGCACATGTTCTTTGCAGCGCCCACGACCTGGCCGAAAATGATTTCTTCATCCTCCACCGGTGACCCCGCACTGATGCCGATATGCATCTCGCGGATCGTCGGATCAAATTTAGGGGTAATATAATTGAAGTTCGAGCGAATCTTTAAGGCGCAAAGCACCGCATTGGTAACAGAGAGGAAAGAAACCAGATAACTATGGTTATCCTGCCGTACAATACTTCCTTTGAACTGCTCAAGAGAATTGGTTACACTATGATGGAATTTCTGAGTAAAGATGCTGTATTGCGAGGCTTCCAGCCTGTGAAGAAAGTTGCTGGTCTCTATGCTCATGATAACCCTGAAGGCCGGATCATCGATGATATTGAGATGATGATCTCCGGTTCTATCCGGGTCATCAATTCTCCCGAGGAATGATTCCACAACGCGGGGATCAACTTCTATTATCTTGTGCGGTACCGCACCATGGGCGTGAAGGTGCATGGCATTTATAGCCTCAGCATCTGGTGCCTCAATAAGGCAAAAGGCTTGTCTACGTCCTGCATCACACCAATAGGTAAGCCCTTTGCAGCCATACAAATGTTCTACTTTCAGGTCTTGTTGGTGCATTTCTGCAACATGCTCCGCGGTGATTTCGGCCGGGATATCATGACGGTCCATGTAAATTGGCATGTTGTTTTTGCTGTTAAGGTACTCATTTCGAGTGAAATTGAAAAAAATTTCCTCTTCATGCCTGAATCGTAAGTACTGGGAAAAGCCTGAGTGGCGGGTGAAAAATTATAGCTAAGAGTTTTTTCGCTCGTAATAAATTTTCCATGCGGTTACCCAGGTTGTGCCTTTGTCGCGGGTACCCTCCCAGGTCCAGACGAAGCGGTCAGGGCTAATCCCGGTAAACACCATACGGTACAATACCCCCTCTTCATCTTCTTCCGTCATGCTGAATATACGTTGCCCGTCTGCGGTGATACCTTTGAAATGAAAATAACCCCCGGCATTGTCGGCCCAAGACTGGTGCCATGTGTCATTTCGGGCATTGTATACCGAAATGCTGGTGCCCTTGAACCCGCTGGAGGGGTCCGTAAAAAGTTCTTGTAGAACCTTTCCGTCCAGGATCTTCTCAATATGGTTATTGCCTTTAACAATTGTTGAGTCCGGCCCGTACCAGTGGACATCCCATTCCCCTACCCAAAAGTCAAAGGCATTTTCCCTGTCGCCCTGCCCATAAAGCAGATGTGCCGCGAAGAGAAAGGTCAGGAGGGGGTAAGTTAATCTGCGAATCTTCATAACCGGTAATTTAGTTTTTATCTATTCATTCCGATGAAGGGCTGAGGACTGCTTCACAATTTTGCGAAATGATGAGTAATCCGGCTTTCAAGTTTTCAAGCTGCTCCGTTGTCAGGCCTGAAATAGCTGTTTCCCGGTTGCGGGAAATTACCTTCCGCAGGTCGTCCAGGATTATCGTGCCCTTAACTGTTATAATCAACCGGCTGCGCCTGCCATCTGTGGGATGAGGATTTCTCTGCAGGAAGCCGTTCTGAATGAGCAGCACGATCATTCGTGTCATGGAGGCATAATCCTTAAATAAGAGTCCGGCTAACCTCACCTGTGATAGTTTGGGCTGATCCTCAATAAGCAACAACAAAAGAGCCTGGTCTAACGTAATATCAGGGGCCACTTCGGAAATGCGCTTTTGTGCCAGTTTCCTGTAAGACTTTATGGCCTTCTCAATGGAATAGAAAACCGTATTTGTGGGGGGTACAAACATAAGCAGCATTTAAGGTACTAATATTTGATATATCAAATATAAGGCTTTGCATGAAAGATACCAATAATTTACAATAGCTGCATAATGGATAGCTACAAATTAAAACTGCCGGTAAGTAACGGCTGAAAACCAGTTTCAATAGCCTTACCCAAAGAAAAAGCGCCATAATTGGCGCTTTTTATCAATATATGTTTTCGGATAACTAAGAATTTATCTCCACAACTTCCAGTTCAAAGATAAGCTCCTGTCCTGCCAGCGGATGATTTGCATCGATCACGATATGGTCGTCGTTAACTTCGGCCACCCTGAGCTGCCGCTCAGAGCCGTCGGGGTTCCTTGCTACCAGCCCCATACCTACTTCGGGTTTTATATTTTCGGGCAATTCCTCCTTGTCAATGGCCTGGAACAGTTCCTTTTGTACGTCACCGTAAGCCTCGTCAGTGGGAATGGTCACGGTTTTCTTTTCGCTAACCTCCATTTCAAGCAGCCCTTTTTCAAAGCCGGGGATAAAATTTCCCTGACCCAGCTTTACTTCCAGTGGATCTTTGCCTTCGGAACTGTCAAATACCTGTCCGTTTTTAAGTTTTCCCGTGTAATGCACCTTTACGGTATCATTTTCCTTTACTTTACTCATGCCGGTTTCTATCTATCAGATTATCAAATTATTGAATTACAAAACTAATAATTCTGAAATGGCTTTGCGAATAATCCCGTATAAATCCGTGGGATTAAGAAAATCTTAACGGTTGCTGTTGTTTCGTTGGCTGCCTTTTGGGAAATCCTTTTATCCCTATTTTATGGGGCCCAGAACGGATCCCCGGCAGGAATAAACGTTACCGGTACCTCTTTTACAAAACCGCGCAACCATTCGGCACAATAGTTCATCCCGCCTTCTTCTGAAATAGCGTGCCCCATGAGGATCAGCGCTTTTTTCCTGCCCATTTCCACAGCATCACGAACATATTCAACCGTTTCCCACTCCTGGGTTTCCCCGATTATTAGGACTTCCACAGCATCTGTCTGCAGGCTGGCTATCTGCCGGGCCGATCCTGCAGCCCCAAGAACAAGTCCAGCTTTTGTTAGCTCCATGGCAGGATCGCCCACGACCCTGATGTTTGCCGTCAAATAGGTTTCCTGTAGCTGAGCTGCCAGGGATTTAAGGCTGGTTGCCGGCAGCAAATAAGTATAGGGCCTCTTTCCTGTTTCAAATTCTTTCCATCCAAGCTCTTCTACCATCCCCAGGTATATGCCATCCGGGGTGGTTTGGTGGATATGGTCATGAAAACGAAAGACTATCATCCCGTTTTCACTTATAAAATTTCGTTTGGCCTGCAGTACGGAATCCCCGGCCATAGTTTGGGTTTCATCGAAGTGGTTATAAAAAGTGGGTTCATGGGTTATCACCATATTTAACCCCTGCGCTTTCGCCTCCTTCAACACTTCAAGCGTTGCCATGAAAGTAGTAGCAATTCCGCTTACTTCCATGTGAGGGCCACCACCCTTGAATGTATCCACAGTTTCTTCCTGCCACCCGGCAGTGATGTTGTTTTTAATCCGGTTGATTACTTCCCCGGCGGTAATGGCAGGAACTGTTTGGGCAGATAGCGGCATACATGTTAATGATAGCAGGCCCAGCAACGACATCATAATGGTGGTTGGTAACTTTTTTTTCATGTACTGAATATGTGTTTTGGATATCATGTGCCCTTATAAATGCTAATTCCAACAAGCCTGTACCCAGGAACAACGAATATAAAAAAAAGAGCCCTTTAACGGGCTCTTGGCAGCTAATTCAAAGAGGATTTTATATACTATCAAGGACTTTGGTGCTTATATAGGCATTAGACCGGATAATCTTCCCCGCTCCGTTAAAATCATGGATGTAAAGTGCCGGAAGTACAAATTCCTTCTTATCCGATTTCCTTGTCAGTCGGAATTTCCACCATGACTGAACAACCTTGGCATCGCCAAGGTCGTACTCCAGGTAATCCGGATAACCTACCACGTCTATGCTGGTAAAATCATAAGTTTCCCAAAGCTTTATATTCCTTTCCTTTAACTCATCTAGACTCATGGTTTCCCCGTCGGGAAGTTCCAGGGTGCCAAAGCGTGCCCCCTCATCGAAAAAGCTGTAGGCCGTATTGAAATCCCCGAATTCAAAGGCATGCATCATCCTGCGGACAGTATTGATATGGTCGTGGTTTTTATAAAGTGTCCCGTTTTGCCTGTCGCTCTGGCTTCGGCCAATCTCCTGGTAAACCCTTTCATCATAATAACTGATGATGGATTTAATCTTGTTGTCATCTTCTAGCACAATCAACCTGTGTAAGGGCATATCCAGTTTCACCCCGGTCTTGTTATGTACCCCTTAATAACTTTCTCATTTTAATGGTTTTTTGGTTATTAAAGGGCGTTGCCTAAACGGCGCAACAGGTCCAACTAACAACTATAAATCGAGCTAGCCGGGGTGTTTTGTGACTAAACCCACTAAAATGTGTCCGAAGCGGGGGTTTTAATTAGCAAAGGAAAATTGGCCGGAGAGGATAAGACTTTATGCCGGCCGGATAATCGGCATGTATCAGGAGCCAAGCCAGTCTTTGAATTCCCTGGCTTTTGCCTTGCTTACAACAACGCGTTCCTTTAATGGAGGGTCTAGTTTTACAATAAGCTTGCCGTTAAAATACTGGGTTATATGTGCTATGGCCTCCCTGTTGGCCAGGCATTGCCTGTTCAGCCTGCAAAAGACATCAGGATCGAGCTCATTTTCCATATCTTCCAGGGTTTTCTCTAACACGAAAATCTGATTGTCGCGCGTAACCAGTTTTACAATCCCTGTTTCTATGTACAAATAAGCAATTGTTTCAGTTTTAAGTGGTAAAATCTGGTCGCGCAGCGACACCAGGATAGTGGATTTATAAGCCCTTTTTTTGATGTTCATCATACTTAGCAGGCGTTCCAGTTGCTGGTCCATATCGGCTGTATTTCCATGCAGCTGTGTCTTAAATTGCCGTAGGGCATCCCCCAATTCCTGCGCGTTAATCGGTTTTAACAGATAATCGATACTATGTACCTTAAAAGCCTTCAGCGCGTACTGATCATATGCCGTTGTAAAAATAACGGGAGCTTTAATACTTACTTTATCGAAGATTTCGAAAGAGAGCCCATCCGCAAGGTGGATATCCATAAAAACCAGTTCTGCCGAATGGGGTGCAGAAAAAAAGCTTACCGCCGTTTTAACGGAGTCCAGCACTTCGAGGACTTCTACGGACGACTCCAGCCTTTTTAAGTGGTAAATGAGATTTTCGCTCGCAGCCCGTTCGTCTTCTACTATAACTACCTTCATACCGAAGAAATGAGGGGTAATTTTACGGAGAATATATTTTGGTCACTACTGATATGGATGCGTTTCTTCCTGAGCAGGAAGTAACGCTTGTCCAGATTAATAAGACCGTTTCCCGTACTGTCTACAGGGCTGTTTCTGGGGTGCATCTTATTTTCCACCACAAGGAAATCATCCTTCGAATAGATCTTTACTTCCAGGGGGCAACCTTTCGAAATTTCATTGTGTTTAACGGCGTTTTCCACCAGTAACTGAAGTGCCATGGGAGGAATCTCCATATGCAGGTGGGCGGGATCAACGTCCAGATCTATCCTAAAACAATATTGGTGATAACGCATCTGAATCAGGTAGGTATAGCTTTCCAAAAACTGCAACTCATCTTTCAGACAAACCAAGTCCCGTTCTCCGCTTTGAAGGATGTAACGGTACATGTGTGAAAGCTTGTTCACAAACATAGTGGCTTCGTTATTGTCTCGTATAAGGGAATTAAGGGTATTCAGGGAATTGAAGAGGAAGTGCGGATTTAACTGGTTTCGCAATGCAGTTAGTTCCTTTTGTAAATTCTGCTGCTGCAGGCGCTCGTTCTCAAGCAGGCTTTCCTGCCGAATCACGCCCAGGCGCAGAATCCGTGCAATAAAAAGCAGGATGATATGAATTACACTAAAGACAAAGAAGAAAAACCGGCCACTTCCCCTGTAGGGCTCGCCTTCAATCAGGATCGGGTAAATGGTAATAATTGCGATCACAGACCCGAAATAAAGCGCAATATTTACCAGCACTACCAAAAACAAATTCAACTTCTCATGAAAACGGTAAAGACGGTACTTCCAATTGGTGTTGAACTGCAGTACCAGATAGGAAAAAACAAAAACAAAGAGCAGTCTCAGGACAAGGTCCAGCGGGGAATAATGAGGCGTATACTCATTCGCCAGGGGATTGATCCCAAAAAGTGAGATGGTAACCGGCAAGGTCACCAGCACTGCCACCAGGCCTGCTATTTTAAGCAATTCTGTTTGTTTAACCTGTTTCACCTTGAAGGATTTTTAAATTCCTTATTACAAATTTACATTATTATATTTCGCATCGTACGCTATTCCAGCCCTTTATTATGTTATAAAGCCTCCGGCAAATTTGCCGGAGGCTTTATATAAATCATAGACCTTAACGATCAGAAGATCACGTTGGTTGAAGTTTCCTTCCATAAATCTATTTCTTCCTCTTCCTCGATAAAATTAATCTGGTCGAGGTCAAAAGCTGCAGGAGCATAAGGGTCAAAATCTGCAGGTAGGTAGGCGTTCACGTCGAAATCCAATTCAACGGCCGACTCCTCTTCAATAAAGGCGATGTTTTGCAGATCGGGCTCGGGTTTAGCATACGGATCAAAACCAACAGGCAGGTATGCACTTGTATCGAAGTCCAGTTCTAACTCATCAACCTCAATAAATTCAATCGCGGCCAGATCCGGCTCAGCTGTTGCAAACACGTCAAACACTATTGGGAGATATTCTAAAGTATCAAATCCAAGTTCTATCTCTTCTTCCTCTTCAATAAAGACAATATCATCCAGAGCCAACTCTGAAGATGCATAGGGGTCAAAATCTGCAGGAAGGTATTCGGCAACATCAAAACCAAGGTCGAGCGTTATTTCTTCTTCAATAAATACTATCTCATCCAGTCTCAAATCTCCGTCGGTGATAGCTGTTTCCTTCGTGCTCCCCAGACGGGTAGCAACAATGGCATCAACGGGTTGTACATAAATGGGATTCGAATTATACTCATATTTAATGGGCAATAAGTCAACCAGGGTTACATTATTTTTTATTGCAGTTGTTTGCAATTTTTCATTAACATGCGCGGCGGTAACTTTTTCAAATGACCCGCCGTTTAATTTTATCAGGGCCAACAGGATTATCGCTATCGCCCCGCTTACTGTTATTATACTTGTTGTTTTCATCTTATTAATCTTTATGCTGATATGTTGTCTTCTATGAATTCCATCGAATTCTGTCACAAAACTACAAAGAGGGGGGCCTCTAATGCTGAAGAAACTGACTCAAGCGTCGAAATGTTAAAGTGAAACGTCCGTTTTCCATAATGAAGCAATCCTGTACCTGGAAATTGAAAGGACCATGATACTTAATTGCCATGCTGCAAAGCGGATAAAAGGAATTGATCGGCCTGGTGGCTCAAGTGGAAAAAGACTGTATTTTTGCGCAAAGGATTATATTTAATGGACCAGGGACTTTCGCAATGGATTTATGAAAACCTTCGCAGGATGGGGTTGGGTGAAGAAATGGCCGGTTTTATAAACCTCATTTTACTTTTAGTGGCCTGCCTGGTGGCAGCGCTGCTCCTCGATTTTATCCTGTGGAAGGTGCTCCGCCTGCTTACTACCAAAATGGCCAGGAAGAGTAAAACGAATTTTGACGATTTCCTCGTATTTAATCGGGTTCCGCGTTCCCTGGCCCATATTCTGCCGTTGTTGCTGGTACTTGAACTCGTGCCCCTTATTTTTTCGGGATACCCTTATTCTGCAGCCCTTACCCTGAAGTTCTTCCGGATCCTGGCGATCCTGCTGGTACTGCAAATCATCAAAAGGGTTCTCCGAAGCCTCAGAGATTATTTTAAAACCCTCCCCCGTTTCAAAGACAAGCCAATAGACAGCTACGTTCAGGTATTTATGATCTTCAGCTGGATAGCCGGAATCCTTACCATTGTGGCGCTGCTGACGGGGACTACCGTCTGGAAATTCTTCACTGCCCTGGGCGCTGCATCGGCCATCATCCTTCTGATCTTTAAGGATTCCATTTTAGGGCTTGTGGCAAGCATACAGGTAAGCGCCAATGATATGGTGCGGATAGGCGACTGGGTCACCTTTCAGAAATACGGAGCTGATGGGGATGTGATCGAGATTAACCTTGCGACAGTTAAGGTACAGAACTTTGACAAGACCATTACAACTATTCCCACCTATGCCCTGATCTCAGATTCGTTTCAGAACTGGAGGGGGATGAAGGAAGCCGGCGGGCGGCGTATCAAGAGGGCATTGATACTTAAACAGGACAAAATCAAATTCCTTACGGAAACGGAGGTGGAAGAATTAAAGAAAATAGACCTTATCCGTAACTATCTGGTTCAGAGGAATGAAAAGATTAAGGAGCATAACCAGCAGCAGGGTATTAATAAAGAACTGGCCATCAATGGAAGAAATCTAACCAATCTCGGCGTTTTCAGGAAATACGTGGAAAGCTACCTCGATAATCATTCGGCCATCAACAAGAATATGACCCTGATGAGCCGGCAGCTTGCACCTACCACCCAGGGGCTCCCTCTGGAGATATACGCCTTCAGCAGCGATAAGAGATGGGAGAATTATGAATATATCATGGCCGATATCTTCGACCACCTGCTGGCAGCCGTCCCATTTTTTGACCTGGAGGTATTTGAACTTCCGTCGACCCTTAAAACAAAGGAAGAAAAAAACGGCCCTGCCCAAAATACATAAAGCACGGCAAGTTAAACGTTCTCGTCACCTTCATGTCCTTTCCCGTAACCGAGTTTTCCCCTGAACCTGGAAAAAAGCATGCGTTTCCTGCTTGAATTTATAAAATATACGCCGGTGAGCAGTACAAACGCTGCAAGGATAGACTGGAGGGTAATAATTTCATCCAGGAAGTACCAGCCCAGAAGCAGAGCTACTATGGGGTTTACATAGGTGGAGGTTGCAACTTTTTCGGGAGAGACCCTTTTTAAAAGGTAATTAAAAGAGGTAAATGCCACTATGCTCCCAAAAAGGATAAGCAAGATCATCGAAAGCTGAACCGGGAAACTCCAGGATGTGGGAAGCGACCAGGATTCGCCGATCAACAGGCTGGAAAGCATAAGCGAAATCCCTGCAGTGAACATCTGATATCCGGTGTTTACAAAGTAATTGGAGGGAAGAGATACCCTGGCCACAAAAAGGCTGCCATACGACCAGCTGAGCATACAGGTGAAAATCATAAGTAACCCCAGCCCAATGTTTTCCCTGGATACCAGTTCTTCTTGCCTTACCAGCAAATAAATTCCAATGATACCGAGAATGACACCCAATACCGACATAGGCTTAATTTTCTTTCCCTCAAAAGCACGCATCATCAGTAGGATGATCAGGGGCTGGGCGGCTATAACCAGGGCAGCAAACCCGCTGTCTACGTATTTAAGGGCCCATACCATGATTCCATTGCCCAGGGTAAGGAAGAGGAATCCCGCGATAAAGGTGTTCTTCAGGTGTTTTCGGCTGATTTTAAGGGGAATTCCAAGAATTTGGCAAAGTAAGAAAATCAGAATTCCAGCCATGGTAAACCGTACCGAGGCCAGCATAAAAGGAGCCAATTCGGCTACCGCTACCTTATTCAAAAGATAGGTAGACCCCCATATAAAATAGATCGAAAAAAAAGCAAGGATAATAAGAGTGGTCGATGACGATTTCCCCATGGAAGAAATTTTCAGAAAAGAGTTCAATATTAATCATATTCCCTTGAATAGCGCTCATCTCTTTCGGTATTTACTATAATACCTGTCGACCCCGTATATCAGGGCCCCCAGGAACAGGTTAAGCAGGCCAAGGCCTGTTTCCAGGGGCTGTGCTTTCATTAAATATATGAGGATCCAGATGCTTGGCAGAAGGAATAACAGTTGAGGCAACGGAAAGAGAGGGCTTTTATATCCTTTGGTACCGCCCGGCCGTGATCTTGCAACGAACACTGCAGCCACCGTCAGGGCGGCAAATAACTGGAGAACAAAGCCGCTGTAGACAATTACCTGCTCGAAAGTCCCGGAAAGCAGGAGCAAAACGGTAATTGCGGTTTGCAGCCATAAAGCCCTTAATGGGATACTGCCCCTGGTTTTAACAGAGAACCATCGCCACAGGGCGTGGTCTTCTCCCATGACCTGGGTAACCCGGGGTCCGGCCCATACCATGGCACTGATCCCGGAAAGCAGTAACAATCCTATTGCGAAACTGACAATTTCTCCACCGCTGCTGCCAAAGATGGCATTGGCGGTTATCTGCCCTATTTCAAGTTTCCCGCTGAGGGCTTCAAGCGGATTGTGTTTCAGG
Source organism: uncultured Flavobacteriaceae bacterium (assembly GCA_964434565.1). GTDB lineage: Bacteria > Bacteroidota > Bacteroidia > Flavobacteriales > Flavobacteriaceae > Zeaxanthinibacter. The sequence goes on from CAYSVQ010000207.1 coordinate 34,174, forward strand.
AATACAAAGTTTAGTAGCAGGTAAAGTCCGCTTACCAGAATGGTCCCACTGATCAGGGCCATTGGGAGGTTTCGGGCAGCATCCCGCATCTCGTCCACAATATACGCTGCAGCATTCCATCCCGAATAGGAAAAAGTAACATAGACGAAGGAGACGGCGAATGCCGGCAACACAAGTTCATTCTTCCAGCCCGAATCCCAGTTAAATGCCGAATCACCGGCCGGGATAACCAGACCTGCAAAAATAAACAGCAGGATAATCAAAAGTTTCAGCAGGGTGGTAATGATTTGCAATAAGCTGCTTTTCCTTATACTGATTGAATGCAAGATACTAATGGCAATAATTACTATCAGGGCAAGCCTGATCCCGGGAATTCCGAGGTAAGGGCCAACGTATTCGCCCATAGCCATTCCCGCCAGCGCAACAGGAGCGGAAAACCCTATAGTTAAGGACACCCAACCAGACAGGTAACCCAGCATGGGATGGAAGGCTTCTGAGAGGAAGTGATATTCCCCTCCCGAACGCGGCCATCGGGTACCCAGTTCGGCATAACTAAAGGCACCGCAAACTGCCATCACAGCGCCTAATGACCAAAGTAACATGATAGACCAGCTGTTTTGGGTAGCTTCAAGCTGAAATCCCAGGCTACTGAAAATCCCCGCCCCTATCATGTTTGCCACTACCAGAGCAGTGGCAGTGAGCCATCCTATAGAATTGGTACCTTTCATCCTGATTTAAAGATAACACAATTGAAGTCCGTTATCTTTCACAGGCAAACCCTTAATTTCTGAAATTAAAAAAGGGGTACAAAACCCCTTTAAGTAACCTTAAATTAACCAATTCCAATAATTCCCGAAGCCAGCCTCAATCCTGCGCCCCCTAATGACCTGCCGTACACGCATGCCTAAGGCGTGCAATGCCCACTGGAAATTTCTTGTTTCATAGTCCTTATCTCTTCATTTGTCATTTATGCCGACTATAGCTATGGCTCCAAAACCTCTATGCCGGAAATTTTGGCGTTATCTACCACGGCAGTTAAGGTAATAGTAAGAAAGCCATCGTCTACCATTATCCCGGTAAAGCTTTCAACTACAGCTGTAGCCGCCCCACCGGCAGCCACGATAATGTCATAATCGCTAAGCTGCTCCTGGCCGTTCTCTATGTCGATATTAAACACCCGGGACCCTTCCCCGCCATCGGCACCGGCACCTGGCACGCCATGGAATATTTCGGCAAAATGGAGGTTTACGTCATAATTCCCTGCAGTTACAGGTATTTCATAAATAAGGGTAGTACCAGCAAAGCGTTCCGTCTGGTACAACTCATCATTCGTGGTATTTTCAATGTCTATGGAATTGCTATAGGCGGTTCCCCCGGTGAAGAATTCATCTTCTGCCCAGTCCAATCCGTCAAAACTAAAAGCCGGGCCACCTGAATTAATTCTTGTGGCGAAAGCCGGTTCTGCGAGTGCGATCAGTTCAAAATCCAGGGTAGTTTGGTCACCCGCAACAATGTTTACATTTTCAACTGCGGGTTCGTAGCCCTCAAGGTCAACATTCACCTCATAGGAGCCTGCATTGAGGCCTGTAACCGAATAATCACCGTCAGCATCCGTAAAGACTGAGGTATTCAGGGTACCGGCAGTGTATACGGACACTTCCGCGCCCGCCAGGCCCAAAACTGTCGCGTCTTCCAATACGTTGGTCACCTTTCCTGATAGGGTTCCGGTTTCAGTACCCTGCGGGGGTGCGGATTCATCATCTGAGCCACAGCTTCCGAGAAGGCCGGTAAAAACCAGCAACGTCAAAATATAAGATTTTAAATTTATTGTCATTGTTCCAAAATTTAATTATTAATGCAGCAAAACATTCAGGTTATTCCTGTAAGAGTTCATTTAGATATGCATCAGAAAAAATTGATCATATTCCATATTTAGGGATTATCGATACATACATCAGTATGGTAAACCACTCTATTTGAGGGAGGTTGTAAGACCTATTTCGGCTTTAAGCAGCTTCGAAATAGGGCAAACTTCCTTGGCTTTGTTGGCCACCTCTTCAAATTTTTTAGCTTCTATACCGGGAACATCCCCTTTAAGATCGAGGTCAACCCTGGTGACACTACCATCCTCAAAGGTTACTTTGGCATTCACATCAAGGGAATTAGGAGTAAATCCGGCCTCTCCCAATAGGAAACTCAATTGCATGGCAAAACATCCCGCATGGGCAGCCCCTACCAGTTCTTCAGGATTTGTTCCCGGTTTGTCCTCAAAACGGGTATGGAAAGAGTAAGGGGTATCTTTGAGCACCCCGCTATGGCTATTAAGGGTTCCTGAACCTTCTTTGCCGCTTCCTTTCCATTGAGCCCATGCTTTTCTTGTAAATTTCATATATTCAATTTTTAAATTATCGATTTAGTATAATGTGAGTTTTAGTTAAATGTTTTATTTAATAAATCCTGCAATTGCTTCCAGGATTCTTTATCGGCCTTTTCCTGGTAAGCAAGCGGCATATCGAATTTTTTACCCAGAGAATCAGCTGCCATACTGGTAAAGGAATGTGTGGCCCCCTCATATGCGATGTAGTTATAATCTGCATTGATACTATCCATGGCGCTGGTAAAGGCAGCAACCGATTCGGGGGAAATAAAAGGATCTTCAGCCCCATTGCAAACAAGGACCCTGGCTCTAAGGTTTTCGTTGGGCATCACCGGCAGTTGTACCCCGCTATGGAAAGCTGCAACGGCATCGAGATCTTTTCCGGTATTGGCCATGGTAAGTGCCACGCTACCTCCGAAACAATAACCTATCGCAGCAATCTGATCGGGGTTCACAGTAGAATGCGACTTTAACAATTCAACGGCCGCGTCGAACCTGGCCTCAGCAGCGTCCATATTCTGCATCACCATTCCCGAGAACTTACCGGCATCTTCAGGGTGGTCTGCCTGCCTGCCATTACCATACATATCCACTGCCAAAGCGGTGTATCCCAATTCGGCAAGCATATCGGCTCTTTTGCGGGTATAATCGTTATGGCCCCACCACTCGTGAATAACCAGGATTCCCGGCCGTTTTGTATCAAGATTCCCGTCGTATACCAGGTATCCTCTCATCTCGGTAGTATCCGTTGCATAAGACACCTCTTCCCCCTTTATACTAACTTCTTTAGCTGTAACTGATTCGACTTTTTCTTTTTGTGATTCTTCTTTACAAGCCACTGCCAACATGGCCACAACCAGGATCATTGCAGGGTATTTAAAAATGTGTAGTTTCATAGGGTTCTTCAATTTGTTTGGTTCCCTTAAATTTACACATTATGCCCCTAAAAAAGAACCTTTCGCGTATTTTTACTAACCCAATCGACACTAATCCGAGCCATATTAATGGTCGAATTCTCATTTAAACGACTGCTTTAACAATTATAATTAGTTTAGCAGGGACTGCCTATGTAATTTTGACACTCCAATTTTAAAATTATAATCGGCAGAATGAAGATATCGGTCAGGGCAACTATATACCTACCGGGGATGGTGATATATTTTATGGGATTAGTCGCACTGAACGCACAACACATTGCACCGGAATCAATCAGGCAGGAGGCAGGTATGGCCCTTGCATTTTACCCCGATCTTAAGGATACCCGCATAATATTCAAATTCAAGGACAATATTCGCAGGTCGACCATGCAGGCCCGACCGGAATTCCTGAGTATACTTTGCAATCGCAAGAGGCGTTCTTACAAAATTCTGATTAGCCGCAGGTTCAAGATTGCGGGCAGGGAATTTAAAACTAAGGACCTCCCCCCTGAAGTACTGGTGGGCTGGCTGGGCCACGAACTGGGACATATAGTTGATTATAAACACCGCAGCAGTCCGAACCTGCTGTTCTTTGGGGTTGGTTATCTGATATCGGACAATCATATACGTTCAGCGGAACGCACTGCCGACGCTGTGGCTGTTTCCCGCGGTATGGAAGATTATATCCTTAAAACAAAAGAGTTTATTCTCAACCACTCGGCAATTACCCCTACTTACAAGGACCGTATTAAAAAATATTACCTGTCGCCTGAAGAGATCATGGTGCTGGCAGCAGAAAGGGATGCCCATTAAAATTCTTTAGGATAGTGCCTGTTCCTCTGCAAAATCTTCCCATTCCTTAAATTTCTCCGGTTCCATTACCTTTTCCATTTTTACCTGCCCGCCTTTTTTCTTATTGTGGGCATTCCATTCGTAAAAAACCGAAACAGGAACACATTTAACCTTTACTCCCCGGAGTGCCTTTGACCTGGCAACCTTATAATTCTTATTGGCCTCCTTCAACAGCCCATCAAGTGCCGAAGCCAATTTCGTATCATCCGTACCCTGCTCTGTACCAAGGTACCAGCAATGGTAAAATTCATTGTCTATGCGTTTTGCGCAAATTGTAAATTCGGGAATTTTGATGTCGAACATATCCTCAAGCCGCTTCACTGCATCATTCATCTTGTTGACGGAGAGCTGGGAGCCTACTGTATTGAGGAAAAATTTAGTACGCCCTGTTATCTGGATTTCGGCGCGCGTTACATCCCTGAATTCTATAGTGTCTCCTATCACGTACCGCCATGCGCCGGCCACTGTACTTATTATAAGCACATAATCCTGTCCTTTCTGTACTTCTTCAAGGCCCAGGCAAGGGGCATTCTGATTTATGGAGCCGTCTTCTGTTATATACTCGGGCTTAAAGGGTACAAATTCAAAATATATCCCGTTATCGGTAATCAATTCCATGGCGATGGTATGTGGGCGCGACTGGAAGGCCAGGAAACCTTCAGAGGCAAGGTAGGTATCGATTATATTAACAGGTTTGGCAAGAAGGGCATTAAAACTTTTCTCATACGGCCCGAAGGCAACCCCTCCTGATGTATATACCAGAAGGTTAGGCCAGATATCATGTATATTGTTTAGGTTGTACTTCTGAATTATCGCTTCCAGCATGAGTTCTATCCAGGATGGGATCCCGCTTAAGGCCCCAATATCCCATTCCGGGGCCTTCTGAACTATACGAGCCAGCCGCTGGTCCCAATCGTCTATTTTGGCGATGTCGTCGCCGGGCCTGTAATAATTCCTGAACCAGAATGGAATGTTACCGGCACTTATCCCGCTGATTTCGCCTTCCAGATGACCGCCGGTTTCCAGCATTTCAGTGGAACTTCCAAGCATAAGGATCTCTTTTTCAAAGAAATCGGGAGGCAGTTCGAAGTTACTCAGGGAGAACACCTGTTTGATCCCGGCCTGGCGGATGGCATCCACCATGGCTGCAGTTACCGGGATTTTCTTGCTCTCATTGCCGGTGGTACCCGAACTTAAGGCGTAATACGAGGCATTTCCCGGCCAGGTAACATCGGATGATCCATTGAGCTGTTTTTGCCACCAGCGGTTGTTTATGCTCTCATAATCATGATAAGGAACTGCCCCGGCAAAGGCCAGGGCGGGGTTTTCCGAGTTCAGAATTTCATTAAAATTATATTCCCTTCCAAATTCGGTATCGGCTGCCTTTGTAAGCAGTTCTCTCAGTACCTGCCTTTGCTCCTCCAAATGGTATTTTTCACTACTAAGGCTGTCTTTGATTTCGATAACCCCCTTTATTATATTGCCCAGAACAGCCATTATTGATTGTTTGATTCAAAAATAATACAGGCCAAAAGAAATGGGTGTTTTTTTGAAATCATTTAAGACCTCATAAGATATTTGGCCTACCCAGTGGAAGCACGAACATGTAAATCCATAAACAATCTTATACAACTGTTTTCCGCTACCGAATTTCCAGTTCCCTCACCTTTATTTCTGAGTCTGAAATGATATTCAGCTATATGGGGGGCTGCCAACCCCTCCCCAGTTCAAATTATTATTTTGGAGTGCAATAAACCAGCAGCCGGCAAGCTGGCGTACTCGGTCCAATGGCCCGGGTACGCGGGCTCGCAATTGCACAAACATACCTTCCCTCCTTTGCCACGGCTTCGGCTGGGACGCATATCCGACCCAACCCAGCTCTGCCTATTTCATGCTTCTAACTTCCTGGCTCGTACTTCCCCTCTTGCCACTGTAAACTGTAAATCCCTCCGTCTCTCCCCCCGGGTTCTGATCAAGACAAAAATCACTATTAGAGAAGGGGAATGCTAACCCCTCCCCTTTTCAAATTATTCCTTTTGACTGTAATAAACAAGCAGGGATTGGGGTTCAAGGTTTTATTGATAACGCGTGCAGACGGCAAAATAAAACCAGAGATTCACCGCGTTTTAACAGCCAAAACGGCATATGCAGTAAATCCCCGGTTTAAAATAATTTCAGTTCCCGGCCAGGGTTAATTTCTCAGGCCCTGCCCTTCAATCCACGGGGCACCGGCTGCTTTCAGCTTAGCCTCCAGGCTTGGAAGGGTATCATTAACCAGGGTTTCAAGACGGCTTTGCAGGCTGTCTAATTGTTGTTCCGCCCTGCTCAGGGCCTGCTTGTGGTTGGCAGTAGGCCCATAGGTATTGCCCAGGGCTCGTGAACCGATGCTTACAGCATCATCCGGGGAAGGCGGGTTATCCTCCCCTATCAGGTTCTTAGCGGGATTCCCGCTTATAACCTTCTTCAAGCCAAGTAACTCTTCCCTTGCCTGATGGATGTCGGCGTAGAGTGCGGCCGAAGGTGAACCAGCCTGGTCAAGGGCCCTTTTCATGGCATCCGCTGTGGCAATTCCCCTGCCTAACAAAGTATTTACCGCCATAAGATCCTGCTGGAATTGCTGGAAACGCTCACGGAACGCTATTATGTCTTCCTGTGGTTGAGGTGTAAGGGTACCTTTCTCCAGGTACACGACTTCAAATGTTTCTGGACCCGCAAGGGTAGTAAGTTGTCCGTCCACCCTACTCGACAAGGTAACGCTGTAACTGCCTGGAGCAACGTAATACGTACGGCGGTTCCAGTCGTTCTCTTCTCCTTCCGGCTTCTTCAGCGGAACACCTTCCCGCGCGGCAAGGGTAAGACCCCATGCTGCCCGGTTAAACCCCTTCTCCCTGCTGCCTTCAATAGTATTTACAACATTCCCTGAGGCATCTTTAATTGTCAGGATAACAGCGGGAGCTTCCTGGTTTGTTTCTTCCTCCAGGGCTTCCCAGCCAGGGAAAGGAACGCTTTCCGCAGAATTTTTGACTGCTTTTTCCCTTTCCTTACGCGCTTCTTCCATGCTTTGGAACTTTTCAGGAAGATAATAGGTGAATACTGCCCCAAATGGCGGGTTCTCACCGAGAAACTGGGTGTTACCCTGACTCTCCGGCGCTTCCCTCTGAATATATAATTCTGCTTTCCTTACCGGAAAAAGCCTGGGCTCCGTTAACGGAGCTGCAACCTTGAAATCGCGTAATGCACTAATGTCATCAAGGATAAATAATCCCCGGCCAAAGGAAGCAGCCACCAGATCGTCTTCATCCCTTTGGATGGTTATGTCCCTGAAGGAAATCGTAGGCAAACCCCCTTCCAGTTCTGTCCAGCTGGATCCCCCATTCTGGGTCATATAAACACCAAATTCGGTGGCGGCAAAAAGGAGGTCCTTTTGTATATGGTCCTGTACGATCCTCCAGGTCACCAGTCTTTTGGGCAAATTCCCGTTGATAAGTGTCCAGCTCCTTCCCAGATCCGTGCTTTTCAAAAGGTAAGGTTTAAAATCCCCTTCCTTATGATTATCCAGTACCAGATAAACCGTATTGGCGTCGAACAGGTCTGCACGCACATCGTTCACAAAAGCACGTTCGGGTATCCCTTTGATATTGCCAAGGGATATTTTCCGCCAACTGCCGCCCCCGTCTTCCGTAACCTGCAGGATCCCGTCATCGGTGCCCGCATAGAGAATTCCTTCCTTAACCGGCGATTCGGCGAGGGAAGTTATGGTATTATAGTCTGACATGGCATAGACATCCCAGGCATTATCCCAGCTTGCTTGTTTTCCCATAATCGGAAGTGACAGCCTTTCTTCGTTCCTGGTAAGATCTCCGGAAATGGCTGTCCACTCATCTCCCATATTTTCTGACTTCCAAACCCTGTACGAAGCAAAGTAAATCCTGGAAGGATTGTGCTGACTTACAAGAATTGGAGAATCCCAGTTAAACCGCTCATAAGGGTCACCCGGGGCAGGTTGCGGCTGGATAAAAACCGTTTCCCTGGTAGTCTGGTCAATCCGCCATAAGACCCCTTGCTGATACTCACCATAGGTGATATCGGGATTCCCGGGAGTTGTAGCCGATTGATGCCCATCGGCACCCAGAGTTTTCCACCAGTCGGAATTAAGGATACCTTCCTTGGTGCGGGTTTGTGAAGGCCCGCCAAGGGAACCATTATCCTGCGTGCCCCCGTAAATGTGGTAGAATGGTTCCGCATTGTCTACCGCAATTTTATAAAACTGGGTTACGGGAAGATTAGGAAAATACCGCCATGTCCTGGTGAGGTCATAGGACTCGTACAGCCCTCCGTCTGTGCCAAACAGCACATAGTCAGGGTCTGAAGCCTTGAATGCCATAGCATGGCTGTCTACATGTTTCTTCTCTTCATTCATCTGCCTGAACGTTTTCCCATGATCATCGGATATCAGCGTATAATTGCTCATCAGGTACAGACGGCCTTCCTGATGTGGGGAAGCGTATAATTCCTGATAGTAATGCGGACCGGTACCCCCGGAAACGGCATCTGACTGCTTCTTCCATGAAGCACCCTGATCTGTTGAGATGAAAAGGCCGCCTTTCTTGCGATCAAGTTCTATGGCCGCATAAATGGTATTCGGATCGAAAGCAGACATGGCCAGCCCAATCTTACCCAGATTTGAAGCCGGGATTCCTTTGGTTAGCTTTGTCCAGCTCTGGCCCCCGTCGGTGCTTTTGTGTATTCCCGAGCCCGGGCCCCCGCCCAGGTATGCAGCAACTGTACGGTGTCTGTCCCAGGTAGCGGCATATAGAATGTCGGGATTGGTCGGGTCTATAAGCATGTCGGTTGCTCCTGTCCATTCCTCATTCCCGAGGGTTTTTGTCCAGCTATTGCCAGCGTCGGTGGTCATGTATATTCCACGTTCGCCGCCTTTACTCCAAAGCGGACCCTGGGCAGCTACCCATACAATGTCTGAATTTTCCGGATGAACTATGATTTTAGAAATATGCCCCGAGGCTTTAAGGCCCAGGTTCTTCCAGTTACTTCCGGCGTCGTGGCTTACATACACCCCGTCACCGAAAGCTACGTGCCGGCCACCCACATTCTCCCCGGTACCTACCCAGACGGTACTTGGCCTTGAGGGGTCTATGGTAACACAACCAATTGAATAACTATCCTGTT
>CAYSVQ010000208.1:0-15639 GCA_964434565.1 uncultured Flavobacteriaceae bacterium
TAATTAATATGGGAGGCGAAGTATTAGTATTTATCTGTTTGTTACTGGTGGTTTTCGGGATTGCCTATTTGTTTTATTCGACCAGAAACAAGGAAAGGCTGGCACTTATTGAAAAGGGGGCAGATGCGGGCATTTTTGTAAAAGGGGGCCCTGCAGCTGCCGCGCCGGTTTGGAAAATCCTTATTCTCAACCTGGCTCTCCTCCTTATGGGAATCGGTTCAGGGATCATGCTGGGGGGCATTCTCAACTCTGCTCTGAACGTTCCGTGGAATGTTGCCATGCCAGGCTCTATCTTCCTGATGGCCGGCACTGGTTTGCTGATCGGTTTCTTTGTAACCAAAACCCTTGACAAGGTCCGAAAATGAAACCCCATTATTGAATTTTAAGACGGCAGCACCCTTCCGATGTGCTGCTGTTTCTTATTTTTACAAGATGAAGGTTATTTCTGTTAATACTGCAAAAGCCACCACTATCAACTGGAATGGCAAAACTGAAATCACAGGTATTTTTAAATATCCGGTAAACGGCAGCATCAGGCTGGGAAAGGAAGCTGTGACGGGTGACACTATCGCTGACCGCAGGGTCCACGGCGGCAGTCATAAGGCCTGTTACCTCTTCTCGGGAAAGCATTATCCCTACTGGAAAAGCCTATATGCGCATCTCCCCTGGAATTGGGGCATGTTCGGGGAAAACCTAAGCCTGGAAGGCATGGATGAAAGTGAGATGCGCATTGGAGATGTTTACCGTATTGGCAATGCTCTGGTGCAGGTGTCTATGCCAAGGGAACCGTGTTACAAATTAGGATTGCGATTCGGTAACCAGCGGATCCTCAAGGAATTTATCTCCTTTGGTTACCCGGGCAGCTATGTGCGGGTGTTGGAAGAGGGTGATGTCCGGGCAGGCGATAAGGCCGTCCTTGAGCTTTGTTCGGAAAACCCATTAACCGTAAGGGATTGCTTTTTGCTTTATTACCAAAAGGAGAAAGCAAAGGAGTTGTTAAAGGTGGCCGTGGAGAACACGGCACTGCCCCAATACAAGAGGGAACATTTATTGCAGTATCTATAAGAAAAAAGGGGCTTCCCAGCCCCTCTTTCCAATTAAAACATAACTAAACTAAACTAAACTACTGCCTGTAGACACTTAATCAACCGTTACACTTTCGTAATACGTATCGCTGCCGTTTCTCACAACTACGGTATAGCTGCCTTCGAACGCCTTTTCAAAGTTGATGGCTTTTTCAACCACCATTTCTCCGGCAATTACTTCCTGGAATAGTATCCTGTTGCTGCTGTCGATAACCTTAATCTCCACATCTGAGGAATTGAGGTTCAGCAGGTTGAGGTACAACTTGTTCCCTTTCTTCCTGAAAATAGGTTTCAGCTTGGCTTCTTTCTCTACCATCCTTACATTGTTCCTGGAAACTTCAATTGTGTAGACAATCTCCTTAAAGTTATCTTCCACTTCGAGAAAATACATACCCCCAGGAAGTTTCTTCAGGTCGAATTTTTTGCCGTAAGTTAAGACTTCACCGGTTTTTTCGGAATATATGGTATTCCCCAGGTTATCGAAAAACCTGATGGCCGTTTCCCTTGAAGGGGTATCGAGTCGAAAGATCATAGACCTGGCATCTTCACTATTTGTAAAGTGCAGGCTGGGTTCCTTTGCCAGGCCCAAGGTGGTACTGAAAAGGATGGCAATTGCCGCGGTTAATTTCAAAGTTGATTTCATGACGCTTGTTTTTAGATTAATGAATAAATTTCGATTACAAATCTAGGCTCATTAACCCGGCACAACAACCACCCCTTTGTCCAATTTATGTGCTATTTTAACATGAAATAAGGTTAATTAATTGTTAAATGATAATATTGAATATATTTTAGGTAATTTTGCAAAGATTACTTCAAAAATGCAGCAGTACCTTTCATAGAGCTATGGAAAACAAAGAAGTCTTGAAACAGAAACCAGCCTTTGAGGCCATAGAGCCAAATTTCGGTCACTCTTTTACCTACCAGAAATTCGATGAGTCCAAGAATAATAAGAACAATGTTTGGCATTACCATCCGGAAATTGAACTGGTTTATGTGAATGGGGGTACTGGTAAGCGGCAGATTGGAAGCCATGTCTCCTATTATTCCAATGGCGACCTTATCCTGATAGGAAGTAACCTCCCCCATTGCGGGTTTACGGATAAACTCACGGGGAATGAAAGTGAAACGGTCATTCAGATGAAAGAGGATTTCCTTGGCTCCGATTTTTTCTCCATTCCTGAAATGAAGAACATACAATCGTTGTTTAAAATGGCTCAGGGCGGACTCGCCTTTTCCGGAAATACCAAGCGCAAAATCGGCGATAAAATTGAAGTGATGGAATACCAGACAGATTTTCAGCGGCTGCTGGCCATCCTGAATATCCTTAACGAACTGGGCAATTCAAAAGAATTTAAGGTATTAAATGCAGAAGGCTTCTCCATGGAGGCTGAAGTAAAAGACAATGATCGAATAAACAACGTCTTCAACTATGTAAAGAACAACTTCAGGGAAAATATTTCCCTGGATGAAATGGCCAATATGGTAAGCATGACTGTGCCTTCATTCTGCAGGTACTTTAAAAAGATCACCAATAAGACTTTTGTACAGTTTGTAAATGAATACCGGCTTGTTCACGCCTCAAAACTTCTTGCAGAAAAGCCTATGAGCATTACGGAAGTGTGTTTTGAAAGTGGCTTCAACAATTTTTCACATTTTAATAAGTCGTTTAAGGCCTTTACAGGACAGAACCCCTCCGAATACCGAAATCAACTTAAGAAAATTCTGCAATAGGCCACGTGAATTCTTTTTGGTTTTATCTTTCGTAAAATCAGAAGAGATAGAAGTGGCTCCATTTTACATAAATAAAAAAATCGGTTCAACAAACCGATTTTTTTATATCCTGTCAGATGCGAAGTGGATACTACCTTTAACATTCGGATACGCTATGTTAACCTCCTCATATCCATAATCGTATATAATAAACCAATTCCTGTACCAATTATTTTGAATTTTAGGTAAACGCCCGATATTTCAGGATTAAAGGCAGTATTGAGTTAATTGGGCGCCAAAACCCCTACAACCCTGAACAGGCAAGGAAAGTCGTACAGTTAATGCCGCACCAACATACTGAATTTCATATCCTTTTGGCTTCAGCTAAAGACTTCGTTCAGTACCTTTGCCAATCTCAATCCACCCCGAAGTAGCTGCAATTCTACGGTTTCCCAATATTCATAACTATAGGAATAACCCAATTTCTCACCTTTCTCAGCAGAATCATAAACCAAGTTGGCCTGCTCCTGTGTTTCCTCTGCCCAGGTATAAATATTGCCAGCCTGCATGGCCTCTCGCTCCTTTCGACTGACTTTGGGAAGCGATTGGGCCAGCTCGGTAAAACTCATCCCATAATCATTGATCATGTCTGTATCCCAAAGCTTATGAAGGTTGGTTCCCCTGCCAAACCACTGCAATTGAATGTCATTTCCTCCCTTGTCCTCTTCACGCCCAACATGCATAGGCTGATGGAGATCGCCAATTAAGTGGATGAGCATTTTCAGGTAAAAGATTTTATCTTCTCTGTTCCCGTTCTTGTCTTGCAAAACTTTGATGCAGTGTTCGATACCGGTTATCAGATCGCCATACTCGCTGGGCGTAACCTCGTGATAGTCCATGCCTTCAGGGATATTAACGTAATGCCAGGGCCCAAAATTCTTATACTTGCGATCGGCCTTTATTTCATCAGCGAAATTGGAAACTGCGGCCAGGCTTTGCCCTTCCAGTAAGGCCGACACGGCCTTGCGCGTTTTTGAGTTCAGATATTCTGATGCGATCTCGCCAACCACCCGATGTCCGGTTTTGGACCAGTAGGGCAGATTTCCATAAGTTTGAAAAGACATCCCAAGCAGTAAAACAATCAGATAGCGCATACCGACAAGATTAATTATTCCCATGAAATATTGCAAGAATTTTATTTTTTGGGTCATAGGATTGGTTGGTAAATCCGGAAATTAGCATGTTTTGTTCTCCTTAAAGCCCCATACAAAAGTAAATATTGCATTTTAAGGTATTGTTAAGGCTCGTGAATTTCTTATTAATTAGTGGGATATTGCAATTCCGAATCAATTATGAAGGCAGATAAAAAGTCTATAAGGAAAATCCTGCGGTACATCCTCATTCTTGCAAGTGCAGGTTTCTGGTTAATTGCACTTTTCGTAATGAGTATTCACGCGGGTGCCTGGGGGAAGCTGCCTTCAAAAAAAGAATTATCAGACCTGGATTACCAGCATGCAACTGAAGTATATTCAGCTGATAGTATCCTGATTGGAAAATATTATATTTTCGACCGGCAACCGGTAGATTTTGAAACCTTTCCGAAACAGTTGGTAAATGCCCTTATTGCCATAGAGGACGAACGCTTTTTTGAACATGCAGGCGTAGACTACCAAAGCCTCTTCCGTGTGGCAATAAAAACCGTGCTTATGCATGACGCCTCCTCCGGTGGGGGTAGTACCATCAGCCAGCAACTTGCAAAAAACCTCTATCCGAGGAAGAATTCAGGTAAATTATGGCTGGCGGCTTATAAGATCAGGGAAATGCTCATTGCAGGCAGGATGGAAGATCTATATTCAAAAGAAGAACTGCTGGAACATTATCTTAATACCGTTTCCTTTGGCGACAATACCTTCGGGATTGAAAGCGCTTCCCTTAAATTCTTCGGCAAACCCAGCTCCCTTCTCAAACTCGAAGAGGCCGCAACCCTGGTTGGTATGCTGAAAGCAACATACGGATACAACCCCCGTATTTTTCCAGAGAATAGTCTGAACAGGCGGAACCTCGTATTAAGGGCTATGGCTGCCAACGACTACCTTGAAGAGGAGTCTCTTGACAGCCTCATCCAACTCCCACTGGCATTGCAGTACAGGCAATACCAGCATGATGAAGGGGTAGCCCCTTATTTCCGGGAAGAAGTTAGAAAAGTGCTCCTGGATTGGGCTGCGCGCGAAGAAGAAAACGGGGATTTATATAATATTTACACTGCAGGCCTAAAGGTATATACCACCCTTAACTACAAGATGCAACTGCTCGCCGAAGAAGCTATGGCTGAACATATGGGACCGCTGCAGCAGCAGTTCGAAAAAAGTCATGGCAAAAATGCACCCTGGCTGGCAGACAGGAAACTTATTGAGAAAACAGTTCGCCAGCAACCGGTTTATAAAAAACTCCTTGCTAACGGACTCAATGATGATGAAGCCTGGGATTCCCTCTCCAAACCACACCCGATGATCCTCTCCGGCTGGGAAGGGGAAAAATCATTAACCAGCAGTTCCATAGACAGTATAGTTCACTATATGAAGTTCCTAAATGTTGGCTCCCTTTCAATAGATCCTGCCACTGGGGCTGTAAAAACGTGGATAGGGGGGATTGACTACAGAAAATTTAAATACGATCATATTTCTCAGAGTAAAAGGCAGGTTGGGTCTACTTTTAAGCCCATCCTGTATACCGCCGCCCTTGAGAAAGGGATTGAACCATGTACGCATTTTTCTGCCCGCGAGGTTGAATATGAAAACCTGGAAGGCTGGTCTCCCGGCAATACAGGAGAAAAGGATGAAGTTTTTCTCAATTATTCGATGCAGGAAGCCCTAAGCAAATCAGTAAATACCGTCGCAGTGAAAGTGCTGGAGGATACAGGGATTTCAAAGGTTGTGGAACAGGCCTCTAAGATGGGAATCAGCTCGACCCTTCCAAATCAACCATCCCTGGCATTGGGTACCGGTGCTATTGGCATTGAAGAACTCGCAGGTGCCTATGCATCTTATGTTAATTCCGGTAAACCGGTCACCCCTTATCTCATCCAATATATTACAGACCGGAAGGATTCACTTTTGCACACGTTTGAACCTGAGGAGGAGGTATCCCCTGCATTTTCAGATAAAAACAGAAAAATTATTCTCGAATTCATGAAGGAAACCGTAAACAGCGGAACTGCGGCCAGGCTTCGTACCCAATATGGGTTTAAAAACGATATCGCAGGTAAAACCGGTACCACTCAAAACAACAAGGATGCCTGGTTTGTGGGGATAACCCCAAAACTCGTACATGTAAGTTGGGTTGGCCTGGAAAATCATGAGATCGGCTTTCCGAGTACCGCCCTGGGGCAGGGTGCGAATGCCGCATTGCCTTTGTTTGCCAATTACCTCAGCAAGCTGAACGCCAATTCCGAATTCGAAGACATCACAACAGCCCGGTTTGAACCTCCTTCCTCTGAGATTCTCAGCCTTCTCGATTGCGAACCTGTCAAACGAGATGGCTTCTTTAAACGCCTCTTTCAAAATCCGAACAAAAAAAAGAAACGTAGGTTTCAGCCAGATGACGACGCTTAACCAGTCTCCCCTCTTCTATGGGTCTCAATTCCCTGTTAAATATCGGAAAGTTAGATTGATGATTAATAAGATGGCCGGGGTCTTCGCTTCCGTTTTACCGGAGAGATTGCAAGGGTTGGGCTATGGAGGAAAAATTACAGGCCGCCAAGTTCCAAACTTATTTCTTAAGTTTATCCTCGTCTACCCATGCGGGTAAGCCGGTTATCTTGTTACATTGCTATGGATCAACCCATCTTTACCAACGATACTATCGTATTCGGTATCCTGGCTATTTGCCTGGGTTTTGTTTTCTATACTTCATCCAGGCCATCGGGTTTCTGGAAAAAATTCTATTCGGTGGTGCCGGCTGTACTTATGTGCTACCTCCTCCCTTCCCTGCTAGCCAGCGCCGGGTTAGTCTCGGATGCAACTTCCAACTTGTATTTTATGGCAAGCCGGTATTTGTTGCCGGCGGCATTGGTACTCATGACCCTGAGTATAGACCTCCGGGCTATTATAAACCTGGGGCCCAAGGCCCTTATCATGTTCCTCACAGGATCGGTGGGTATTATACTAGGAGGTCCGATTGCTATGCTGATAGTTTCATTTTTTTCTCCAGAAAGTGTGGGCGGGCTTGGATTTGACGCAGTATGGCGGGGATTGTCTACCATAGCGGGAAGTTGGATTGGCGGTGGCGCCAATCAGGCTGCCATGCTTGAAATATTCAGGTATAATCCGGAAAAGTACGGGGCTATGGTATTGATTGACATTTTCGTTGCCAATATATGGATGGCCATCCTTTTGCTCGGTATTGGAAAAAAAGAGAGGATAGATCGTTGGCTGAAAGCCGACGTATCGGCCATCGAAGACCTGAAAATCAGGGTGACGAAGTTTTCTGAAAAAATTACCAGGGTCCCCTCCATCAATGATTATATCATGATGCTCTTCTTTGCTTTCGGGGTAGTCGGGATAGCCCATTTATTCGGGGATTCCCTGAGTGCCTATCTAAGCGGGAATTACAAATCCGTAGCAGATACAAAGAGTTTTCTATCGTTTTTGGGGAGCGATTTCTTTTGGATGGTAGTAATTGCAACCCTGGCCGGGGTTGGCCTTTCATTTACCGGGGCCAGGAATTATGAAGGGGCCGGTGCCAGCAAGATCGGCGGTTTGTTCATATATATACTGGTAGCCACCATCGGCATGAAAATGGATCTTAGCCAGGTGTTAGATAACCCCGGTCTGATCCTTATTGGGTTTATATGGATCCTGATTCACGCCGGTTTACTCATTTTGGTTGCAAAACTTATCAAAGCACCTTATTTCTTTCTTGCAGTAGGCAGCCAGGCCAATGTGGGAGGAGCGGCATCGGCACCCATTGTAGCTGCCGAATTTCACCCGTCTCTTGCCTCTGTTGGGGTATTGCTCGCTGTTCTGGGTTACGCGGTGGGTACCGCAGGGGCGTTGTTATGTGCACTTTTGATGGAAATTGCGTCAAAAGTTTAAAATAACCCCAACTTTGCAGATATTTGCCCCTCAAAACAGATTCATGAAGCACGTTACAATCCTGGCACTTGTTGCCCACCTTTTTATTTCATGTGGCAGCGAGACGGATTCCGGGATGCAGGTTACCGGCACTGTAAAAGGGTTGAAGAAAGGGACACTTTACCTGCAGCGTCTGCAGGATTCGAACCTTGTTAGTATCGATTCCCTTGAGGTACAAGGCAGTGGGGATTTCATTTTCGAAACGCCTTTGGAAAGCCCTGAAATCTTTTATCTGTACCTGAACAAGAAAGACAATAACACGGTAAACGACAGGATCACCTTTTTCGGGGAACCCGGTAAAATTACCATTAATACCGAATGGAACGCATTTGATACAAAGGCAAAAGTTAGCGGCTCAGAGACACATAAAAAACTGGAAGAATACCAGCAGGTAATGTCGCGGATAAATTCCCGGAACCTGGAAATCCTACGCGCCTCATATGATCCCGTAATGCAAAAGGATTCCCTGGCCATGGATTCGATTGAAAAACTCAGCGACAGAAACATCCTTCGGGGGTACTTATACGCCCTGAACTTCGCGCTTAACAACGCGGGCTCATATATAGCGCCTTATATTGCTTTGTCTGAAGTGTCTGATGCCAATATAAAATACCTGGATTCCATCTACACCTCCCTAAGTCCGGAAGTGGCCGCCTCCAAATACGGAAAAGACCTCGGGGAATTCCTGAAGAAAAAAAAGTCGGAAAACCCCTGAAGGAAGATCAGAGCTTGTTGATCTTTTCCGAAAGGGCCGTTGCCTTAACTTCCAGCTCCTTTCGTACCTCCTGCAGGTGTTTTTTGCGGTCTTTTACATCCCTGCGGTTGACTTTGGCTATAAGTTCGTCAAATGTATCAATGGCATTCTCAATGATTTCGGAACCTTCTTTCGTATTCTCGGTATCGCCGGTGCCCTCCACTACGTAAACCGCTTCTATAAGGTCTCCCAGCACATTGTTGATATCCTTTTTTAAATCTCTAATATTCGCCATGCCTTATAATTGTATTTTAGTTAAAAGTACTTCTTTTTAAATCGTCACTTCCAAAAATTTAGCCCTCTTTGTCCTTATTCCCACAGTATCGCTGCAGGCTGGGATCAAAACGGTCTCACCTTTATTAAGATATATACTGCCCGCTTCATTGTACACTTCCCCGCTTCCGCCCACGCACATAAAAATCATGAAGGAAGCAGACCGTGCAGAAATCCTTTCCATATCGCGGTCCAGCTCCAGAAAATCCGTTTTAAAGTAAGGTGTATGAACCACTGGGTTTTGCCTGTTTAATTCCCTGGGATAGGAAACCTTAAAATCATCCCTGAAATAATAATCAATTGCATCCTGGGCCAGTTCTGTATGTAATTCCCTGGTTTTTCCTTCCTTATCCTTGCGGTTGAAATCAAAAACCCGGTAGGTAATGTCAGAAGTCTGTTGTATTTCCGCAAGCAATACGCCTGCCCCAATGGCATGAATCTTGCCAGGGCTGATAAAAAATACATCCCCTTCCTGCACGGATTCGTAATTCAATATATCCGGCAGATTGCCACGGAGGAGGCTTTCTGCGTATTGTTCCCTGCTTACATCCCCCTTAAATCCAACTATGAGTCGCGAATCCTCTTCGGCATCCATAATGTACCACATTTCGGTTTTACCAAAAGAATTATGCCGTTTACGCGCCAGTTCGTCATCGGGGTGAACTTGTATGGACAGGTCAGTTTTGGCATCAAGAAATTTGATCAGAATTGGGAATTCATGCCCAAACCTGGCAAATACCTCAGCCCCCAGAAGCCTTCCTTCATAGTCGTGTATAAGTTCCTGCAGTGTTTTCCCGGCCAGGACACCATTTGCCACTACGGAAACATCGCCCGGACCGGCCGATAGTTCCCAGCTTTCGCCGGTTATTTCACTGGTGATGGGTTTTCCCAGGACATCATTTAATTTAGTCCCGCCCCATAGGCGTTCTTTCAGAATTGGCTTGAATTTAAGCGGATAGAGTTTCATGATATCTGTGCTTCCTTTAGGGCTTTCAACGCCTGCTTCATATGCCCGACGGCATCCATACTGTTGAAGACCATCCGTATTATTCCCTTGCTATCCGCAACAAAGGTTTCCCTTCCCGGGAGCAGGTTAAAAAAAGATCCTTTAACCTTGAATAGCTTTCTCACCTTCCGATCCTCATCGGAAAGCAGGCGGAAAGGAAGCCGGTATGCCGTTGCAAATTTTACATGGGAGCTTCGCGAATCGGAACTTATGCCTACAACTTCCGCCCCCAATTCCCTGAAATCCTCATAATTATCACGAAAGGCACACACTTCCCTCGTACATCCCGGAGTATGGTCTTTTGGATAAAAAAATACAACCAACGGTTTTTTACCCATTACTTCCAGGGAAGAAAAATCGCGACCATCCTGGTCCGGCAGGGTAAACTCGGGAATTTTAGTGCCAGGTGTGAGTCCCATATATCAACCTGAATAAGTGACAAAGTTGCGGGGAGTTTCGTACAACACTACTTCCAGTGCCTGTTCCCCGTCGATATGCGGCCTCAGTTTATTCCATATAACCAGTGCAATGTTTTCGGCCGTCGGGTTCAATTCTTTAAATTCAGGGACCTCCAGATTCAGGTTCTTATGATCGAGTGCTTCCTCTACTTCGTTTCGGATCAGGTCTTTCAGAACCTTCATGTCTATGACAAATCCCGTAGTCTTGTCTATTTCGCCTGTTACGCTAACTATCAGTTCATAGTTATGGCCATGAAAATTCGGATTGTTGCATTTCCCGAAAACCCTGTTATTCTGCCGCTCATCCCAATCTGCCCGGAACAGGCGATGTGCGGCATTAAAATGAGCTTTTCTGCTTACTTTAACTTTCATTGCCTATTAATTTGAAAAATATGTTCATGAAACCTTTTGAAAATTATCCGGAACCATACGGTATAGCGGGAGGGATTCTCCTCCAGATCCTTTTTGATTTCTCCCGGCTTCATCCATTTCCAATCGGCCGCTTCACGGGGGTTCAAATCCGGTTCCCCATCATAATAACCCAGCATTACATGATCATACTCATGTTCTGTAAGTCCGTTATCAAATGGTGCTTTATAGATAAAGGAAAAGAGTTCTTTCAATTCCGTCTGAAAGCCCATTTCCTCCTGTAACCTTCTTTTGCCGGCTGCCAGGTTGCTTTCCCCACGGCGTTGATGGCTGCAGCAGGCATTTGTCCAGAGGTTCGGGGAATGGTATTTGTTGGCCGCGCGTTGTTGTAACATTACTTCCCCTAGCCCATTGAGGATGAAAACCGAAAAAGCACGGTGCAGCAAGGCTTTCTCATGGGCCTCAATTTTTGGCATTATCCCGATTTCCTCATCCTTGGTATTAACCAGGATCACATATTCATCATTCTTTTCCACCTTGCAAAAATAGTGCCTTTCAGGCACTTTAATACCTGGCTGAACTATAAATTCTTTATAAAAATAAGGGCGTTTCGAAAGCTTTTCAGAAGAAACGGGGTGATTTCAGAAGGTCTACCACCTTTATAAAATCATAACGAAGGATCACTTCAAAAGAGCCATCGTTAAAAACGGCCTGGCCTAATTCGGTTATTTCCCTGTCATATGCAAGCCCTATTAGAAATTCAGGGGAAATCTGAAATCCGGCCATGCCGCTAACCGCAGCGTCCCAGCGGTAGGCAGCACCAAGGATAAATCGCTCATTGTACATGAAGTTTACAGAAAAGTCCATCTGCAGCGGCGCTCCGCGAGCTACCTTGGTAAGGACGGCAGGTTTAAATTTCCATAAGGGATCTATGTCGAAGACATAACCTGTTATCAGGTAATAATTCATCTCCTCGCTTGCCGTAGATAAGGAGGACTCCTCAAAGTGCGAAGTTTCAAGTATTCTCGGGGCAGAAAGGCCTGCATAAAACTTTTGGGAGTGGTAGTAAACCCCTGCGCCGATATTGGGCGAAAACTTGTTGTCTATGTTCTGCTGTAAAGTCGGGTCCGGGCCACCGGGGTTGGTCCAATCCTGATTCAGTTCCGAAAACCTGATATCGAGCAGGTGACCGCTTGCTTTCAGCCCAAAACTAAGGCGTGCTTCCCGTGAAGTCTGGATAGTATAGGAGAAGTCCAGGTCCAGGTAAGTTTCAGACGTTGGTCCCACCTGGTCATTTACTGCAGAGATTCCCAGTCCAACCCCACGGTAGCCAACCGGGGTATGTAAATTAAAAGTCTGGGTTTTGGGGGCTCCGTCGAGTCCTACCCATTGGGCCCTGTATAAGACACCAATACTTAAGTGACCTCTGGAGCCTGCATAACCCGGGTTAATACTTAGGGTATTGTACATGTATTGGGTGTACTGGGCATCCTGCTGCGCATAACTGGAGGCAACCAGGGTTGCCATCACCAGGGTAACCAGTATTTTTATCTGCATCTTGTTTTTATTTTGTTTGGTTGTCACCGGTATTTATTTACTTGTTTAGGTAGATGTACCCGCTCAGTGTTTTCTGGGCGCCGTCCTGGCCTTCGTACTCAAGGAGATAAAAATACGTACCCACAGGAAGTTTATTGTCAGGATCCACGGTCACCCTACCCTGAGAGGTTCCGTCGAAAACATTCGATCGGCTGTTATATCCCCTTGTTGAATAAACAAGTACCCCCCAACGGTTGTAAATTTTAATTGTATTGTTAGGAAAGTCTTCCAGACCACGGATAGTCAGGACGTCGTGAATACCATCGCCATTGGGTGTTACAACATTAAAGACTTCAAGATCCTGTTCAACGCCATTGTGCTCGAGGTAATCAGGAATTCCATTTCCGTTAATATCATCATTGGTATAATCTCCATCCTTGTTAGCATCTTCATCCCTGGTTAATTTTCCATCTCCATCATCATCCACATCGCGGTAATCGGATTCTCCGTCCCCGTCTGTATCGGGCAGGTCATTAACTGGGTCGTCTATTTCGTCATTCACATCTATATCTATGATCACAGCTCCTTCAAAACCGTCATCCAGGCCGTCGTTATCTTTGTCCGATCCAATTAAGGACGCCTCCGGGATACCATCCCGATTATGGTCATGACCTTCAATCCTGTCCGGAACGCCGTCGTTGTCACTATCCTCATCCAGATAGTCCGGCAGGTTGTCTCCATCGGTATCTATCGGGAAGAGTCCCAGTGATCCGCTTTCGTATGCGTCATCCAGGCCGTTGCCGTTCATGTCAATCCCTGTTGGCGGTATATAATCGGCCGTAGATTGCGCTTCAACGTTATCCGGAATCCCGTCATTATCGCTGTCAATGTCCAGATAATCCGGAATCCCGTCGCCATCGGAGTCGGTAGGGTTGGTGGCAGGATTATTGTCGCCGTCAAGGTTCAGGTCTTCAAAACTGTCGAGGATCCCGTCATCATCTGAATCTAGGTCTACCCCGGGCGGGTTAACAACAATGGTTACGGTAGCAGTGCTGCAATTCGAAAAAGAATCACAAACAGTATAAGTAAAACTGTCGCTTCCAAAATAAGCTGCATTTGGGGTATAGGTAACCCAGTCGTCCCAGGGATCTAGTGCCGTTCCATTGTCGCGTACAAACAGGCTGCCATTGACAGGAATGGTATAAACAAAGTTTCCGCCGGCCGGCAGGTCATTGTCGTTAGCAAAAAAGTCGATATCAATCGATTGATCCTGCTCGGTCGCCGCGGAATCATCAAATGTATCAACTATTGGAATGACAGTTAGCACGACCGTTGCAGTACTGCAATCGCCAAAACTGTTACACACGATATAATCAAATGAATCCGGCCCGTTATAATCCGGATCTGGAGTGTAGGTTACGGTATCGTCTGAAGGATCATCAGGGCTGCCATTACTGCTTACGCTCACAGACCCGTGGGCGGGATTGGTCACGGTAAGTGTGCCACTGGCCGGAAGGTTGCTGTCGTTGTCTAATATGGGAATAAGGAGGGATGTATCCTCATCTAAAGAGGCCACATCATCTGCCAGGGTAGCCGCTTCCGACATACAGACTACAGTGAAGTCTGGCAACTCCATAGAGTTCCCTGCTTTGGTAATAGTTGCAGTGTAATTAACCACGGAGGGGGTTGCGGTTACCATCGGCCGCAACTGGTCGCCGCTTACAGCAGGGTTCCAGCTTATTGTAGCACTTCCGCTAACATTTGCGGAAATATCAAGGGTAACCTGATTGTTTGGCGCCGTGCAATCAGTAAGGATAAAATAACCTGTTGCGTTGCTCCCGCAAAGTGTGCCTTCATAGGTTGCGAAATATACCCCCGGGCTTGTAGCTTCATAGAAAAAATCGGTAGCCAGAACTGTTGAAATATCCGAGGCCTCATACCAGCGATAATTGTTCTCATCGCTACTATTCGGAGCCTGTAAGAGGAATTGGGAATGGACCATGCAGGGAATCAGGAACATAAGGATACCCCCCAGCAGTAATAATTTTCTTGTATTGTCAGGTCTCAAACCCAGGATTTCTATTTGTTAATATTTATTTTACTACGAATACCACATTGATCAATGCATTATAATCTGCAGGTTGTCCTATGATTTCATAGGAAAGCACCCCGTTTGCATTAATGCTCATTGTGGCAGTATTAAAAACCGCCGGGTCTGCATAGGTTACATAATAGTATAATTCACTGGCTGCATAGGTAGGCACGGCGGCAGGAGCCCCGGCACTTGCAACCGTAGGTGTTCCGAACTGGGCTATGTACTGGGCATATAGATCGATATTGAAACTGCCATTAGAGGAAGCGTCAACTGCGATCGACGGCGGATAAAATATCCTGGCAGCTTTGGAGGTTATAGGGGCAATGGCCTGGATTACTTCTTCCACAGTGGTCTCTGCAGTAGGTGTACCAACTCCTCCCTCGTTTACATCCAAAGGAGTGCGTAAATTAACTTCATCATCAAACTGGTCATCTGTATTATCTAAATACCCGCTCAGGTCTACACTATTGCCGTCTTCAATAGACAGGCTGTTGGCCGCGAGGTTAAGGGTCTGGTCATCCGTGCCGGTATTGGCCAGGGAAGAAAGGTCTACCGTGGCCGATGTACCATTTTCAATATCAATTTGAAGGACATTACTGCCATCCAGACTTGCACCCGTTAAGTTCTGGTCGTCCGTGCCAACCAGGCTTGAAAGGTCAATTACTTCTGAAGTTCCGTTTTCTATCCCAATAGTAAGGTCAGTACCTGCAAGCCCTGAACCGGAGATATTCTGATCATCCGTATTGTCCAGGTATCCGCTCAGGTCTACGCTGTTGCCGTCTTCAATAGACAAGCTGTTGGCCGCTAGGTTCAGGGTCTGGTCATCCGTGCCAACCAGGCTGGAGAGATCAATTACTTCTGAAGTTCCGTTTTCTATCCCAATGGTAAGGTCAGTACCGGCAAGCCCTGAACCGGAGATATTCTGATCATCCGTGTTATCCAGGTATCCGCTTAGGTCCACACTGTTCCCGTCTTCAATAGACAGGCTGTTGGCGGCAAGGTTAAGGGTCTGGTCATCCGTGCTCACCCCGCTGATATCAACGCTTTGATTACCGCCCGCGTCCGTTACGGTCAGGTTGGTGCCGTCAAAGCTGATCCCGGTGTTGTATTCGTTGGTTGGGTCCGCATCCGCGTCATCTACATTAATGGCGATGCTGTTCCCGTCTTCAATGGAGAGGTTCCCTGCGGTTCCGTCCGTGCTGATGGTCTGGTCGTCCG
>CAYSVQ010000209.1:0-10342 GCA_964434565.1 uncultured Flavobacteriaceae bacterium
ATCATCCCTACGCTCACTGCGTTCGGCAGGGATTCCTTCCTGCAGCCATTCATACTTCGCTACGCTCGTATTCATGGGCAGTCAGGAATATTCACATTCCTTTGTCCGCGGTAAATTCTCCCTTTTTGCTATATTTAAATCAAATAAGGTGGCATGGCCCGGAGATTACTCAATATTTTTACTCTCTTCCTATACCTGGCGGCTTTTCCCCAGGATAAACCCCTGAAAGCTTTGGTAGGCGGCACCCTGATCGATGGTTTTGGATCGGGCCCAATTAAAAACAGTGTGATAATTATTGAAGGGGAAAAGATCAAAACCGTTGGCTCAATCGATAATACACCCATCCCCCCGGAAGCCGAGATCATCTCTACAGAGGGAATGAGCGTATTGCCGGGCCTTTGGGATATGCATGTGCATACCATGATCAATGGCCACGCAGATTATGCTTACTGGGACAAAACCTATCCCCCCCTGTTCGAAAAAGTAATAATGCCGGCTTCTGCACACCAATTATTAATGGCCGGGGTAACCAGTGCCAGGGACCTGGGCGCGCCCCTTGAGGCAAGTATCGCCGTCAGGGACGCCATCAATAAGGGCGAAATCCCGGGTGCAACCCTTTACGTATCCGGCCCATTTATTCAGCACCGGCCCTATCCCGGAACCGAAGATTTCCGATGGGGGGTTCAGGATACAGAAGACGGTCGTAGAAAAATACGCCAGCTGGCCAGGGCAGGGGTAGACATTATTAAACTCATAGACCAGGACCAGATGAGTACAGATGTACTGCATGCAATAGTGGATGAGGCCCATAAGTTCAATTTAAAGGTTGTTGCCCATGGCCATCGACCGGAAGAGATCAGGCGCGGACTTCAGGCCGGGGTAGATTGTTTCGAACATACCGGGTTGTCATCTGCCCCTCGTTACCCGGAAGATATTATGGAAATGATACGGGAACGTACCGCGCAAATGAACCTCGGCCCCCTTTTCTGGTGCCCTACCGTGGAAGGACTGTATAATTATGAATACCTAAGGGAAAACCCCGAAAAACTCGACAACGATTCCTGGCACCTGGGCCTGCCAGACAGTGTGATTACAGACATAAGGGCAAGTCTTACTCATCCGGACAGGCTCCCTTATTTCCAGCTTACCCCCTCGCGCAAACCTACCCTGAAAACCAAAATAAATCAGTTACTGGATGCAGGTGTGGTCTTGCTGGTGGGTACAGATAGCGGCATCCCTATGAAGTTCCATAGCCAGTCGACCTGGAATGAACTGGATGTTTGGGTGAACGAATTCGGGATCGACCCCATGTATGCCATCCGTGCAGCGACTTACTGGCCGGCATTCTGGATGGGCGTGGCAGACGAAGTGGGTACAATTACCCCCGGGAAATATGCCGACATTATTGCTGTAGACGGGGATGTAATACGCTATATCAGCCTTTTACAGGATGTTGATATGGTGATCAAACACGGAAAACGATACAAATAACCGGAGTTGTCTTTTTTAGCTGAATTTTTGAAAGAACGGCTTATCACCCATAAAACCGAAGAGCACCTCAATGCATTGACCCATGGGGCAGGTGCGCTATTGTCTTGCCTGGGCTTCTACCAGCTGCTTGCCAAGAATACCGGTAAAACCACCTTTGCTACCGAGAGTATTATAATCTATAGCCTTACCATGGTCATGCTTTTCTCGGCTTCCACCGCTTACCATTTAATAGAACACCCTGCCTGGAAACAAAAGCTGAGAGTTGCCGACCATATTGGTATCTACCTGCTAATCGCGGGAACCTACACCCCGGTCGCCCTTATTACCCTGGTGAACGGTAATGGCTGGATGATCTTTTATATTGTCTGGGGAATTGCCCTGGCAGGCACCGTCATGAAACTGCTTTATACGGGCAAATATGAATACCTCTCCCTGATTCTCTATCTTTTGATGGGATGGCTGATAGTTTTCGACATAGAGGACCTTATTCGGCTCACAACTACACGGGGCCTCATACTACTGGCGGCAGGAGGCGCTTTCTACACTGTGGGTATTTTATTCTATGCTATCAGGCGTATCCCTTACAACCACCTTATCTGGCATTTTTTTGTGCTGGGAGGGGCTGTTTGCCATTGGTTCTATATATGGCAGGAGGTTGTATGAACGTTTGCTTTTTCTCCACCTCTTAATTATTTCCGATGGGCGAATCATCGCATTCCAGATCTCCAAGCACGTACTGCATCCCATCAAGAAGAAATTGAAGCAATTGCGCGTTCTCAAAGCTTTGTGCATTATGGGAGGTAGAAGTAAGGAAGACCCGGCCTTCCCCGTATTTTTTTATCCATGCCACATAGCGCTTATCTTCTTCAAAATCCTCGACGAGCCCCTCCAGTTCGCTGGCCTGCATATATAATAAAGGCCTGAAATTCTTGTCTGCATAGGCGTTTTTATAGAAATACGGCTCATCGGTATGAATAAATCCTTCTCCCTTGAAAGCCTTCAGGAGCGGATGATCCGGTTCCGCGAGTTTCATTTTTATAGACTGCTGTTTGGGGTGGAAATCAAAACTGCCCCCACTCATTTCACTAAAGGCCCCGGAATCGTTCTGTATGGTGGCCCCGCCATGAACAAGAACCAGGCCGCCACCCTGCTTTACGAACCGCAGCAGGTTGGCTTCCAGTTCGGCTGCCTTCGCCACACGTTGTTTTTCCGTCAGGGTGTCGTTCTTCCTTAGTACATCATAAAAGATATCCCGTTTATCCCTTTCAGGACAGGTATTATTTAGTATAATCGCGTCGTAGTTTTCTATGGTGCCGGTTTCAAAGACTCTAATATCTTTGGAGCTCGTAGTTACGGCTGCCCCGGATTTAGCCAGTAACATTTGAAATACAGCTTCGGTATGCGGGATAACCCAGTGTTCATACCCTGTGTGCAGCGAAAAGATCAGGATTTTACTGCTACCGTCAACAGCTACAGTAGGGGATTCCGGCGCAAGGGTTTCCACTTTTTTCAGCCAGGCATCACTTAGTTCAATGGGTTCCAGGTCCTGGGCGCTAAGACCCGGGAAGGCACTTGCCAAACAGAATGATAAAAGGATTTTGTTCATAGGTGACGGAGCTTTATTTTTTCCAAATGTATAAAATACACATAATCCCTTAAATCGCTTATTTAAATATGAAACACTGCCAGGGTTGTACGCCTGCGGGAACAGTTTAATCTAGATAAAATAGGCTATTACAACACCAAGTGCAATTACGGTAAGTTTCCTGATATTGAATTTATGACCTTCGGAACTTTCAAAAAGTATAACAGTGGAAATATGGAGGAAGATCCCGATCACTACTGCCGAAATATAGGCATTATAACCCTGAAATATGGGCATCCGAGATGCCACCAGGCTTCCAAGTGGCGTCATAAGTGAAAATACCACCATAAAAGCGACTACCCATCGTAATTTCATTCGGGTGCCGAGAAGGAAAATGCTAAGGATAACCGAAATGGGGATTTTATGGATGATAATACCATAAATGATGCTGCCGTGTTTATCCACCGGAAATCCCTCAAGGAAGGCGTGGATGCAAAGGCTCAGGAATAACAACCATGGGAAGCGCCCGGTCTCGTTTGAATAGTGTACATGACCATGCTCGGCGCCCCGGGAGAAAAATTCGAGGAAAATCTGAAGCAGGATCCCTAGCATAATAAATATACCTGCCAACTTGGGATCCGTACTGCTATATACGCTGGGGAATAATTCGAAAATGGTCAGCGCAAGCAGGAAAGCTCCGCTAAACGCAAGCAATAGCTGCAGATGCTTTTTGGCCTGTGGTTGCGTGATATAAACAAAGCAAAAGCTCCATAACACAGCCAGGATGGGCAGTAAGTAAGTCATGTAATTTCTGGCACGGTTTAGTTGTCCTGCCGGCATACGGCCGGGCAAAATTAATGTATTTTTGTGGCATAAACAGACTGGAGAATGGGGAATAATTATCAAATGCTTGCCAAGACCTACGCGGGTTTTGAATCTATCCTTGCAAAGGAGTTAAGGGATTTAGGAGCGGGCAATGTTCGGGAAGGGGTGCGTTCCGTTTTTTTTGAAGGCGACCTTGGCTTTATGTATAAGGCCAATGTAGGCCTTCGTACGGCAACAAGGATCCTTAAACCCATTGATAACTTCCATGTGCGAAACGAGGACGACTTATATCGAAAGATTTACAGTATAGACTGGCCTGCTTATATGGATAAAGGACAGACGCTTTTTGTGGATTCTACCCTCACTTCAGACCAGTTTACTCATTCACTATTTATTTCCCAGAAAGTTAAGGACGCTATTGTTGATAAATTCAGGGACCTCTATGGGGTACGCCCAAGCGTCGATACCCAGTCACCAGATCTCCGGATCAACATTCATATCCACCAACAGGAATGCCATGTATCGCTCGACAGCTCGGGCGACTCCCTCCATCACCGCGGGTATCGGACAGCCACCAATATTGCGCCAATCAACGAAGTATTGGCTGCAGGGCTGCTGCTGATGAGCGATTGGGACGGACGTACCGATTTTCTCGACCCCATGTGTGGCAGCGGTACTATCCTGATTGAGGCCGCAATGATAGCCTGCAATATCCCGCCCAATATTCACCGCAAGGCGTTCGGGTTTCAGAAATGGAAGGATTATGACGCTGGGCTGTTCGGGAAGATAGTGGAATCAAGATTAGAGAGGGCAAGGGAGTTCCACCACCGGATAACAGGGTACGACAAGGCGCCATCGGCCGTAGAAAAAGCCCTTCAGAACGTTAGGAATGCACATCTGTCTGATTATATAACCATAGAACAAAAGGATTTTTTCAAGACGGAAAAGTCCGGAGACAAGCACCTTCATATGGTATTTAACCCGCCTTACGGGGAGCGACTTGATATTGAGATGGAGACTTTTTATAAAAACGTGGGTGATACCCTGAAACGAAGCTACGCGGGCAGTCAGGCATGGTTTATAACCTCGAACCTTGAAGCCCTTAAATTTGTTGGCCTGCGGCCATCGCGCAAAATAAAAGTTTACAATAGCCAACTCGAGTCTCGCTTCGTAAAATATGTAATGTATGAAGGTAGTAAAAAGGCTAAATATCAGGAAAACTAAGTAATCACAGTCTTGGAGAAGGATTGGTAGCAATCACAACCAAATTATTTCTATGATCTTTGAATCTGCATGCTACGGTTCATTCTCCTCCGTATCCCTGGCCTTTTTCGATTTGCGGTACAGGGGGATCAGGTACGTGATGGAATAATTGTATCCCACCCCGAAGTTACTGTCCTCCGTTACCCTTCCAAAACCCGGGATCCATAAATTAGGGAAGTTATCAGCTTCCTTGTTCCCGATAAGGAAACCCAGTCTCACACTCCCGCCCAGATAAATATTTGCGAATAATTCTGCCTTCATTCCAAAAACAAACTCCAGCCAGGATGCACTCAGGCCACCGAATTCTCCGAGTTCGTTTGTTCCTTCTGGCAGATTATCGGGGTGCCAGTAGCGGTTGCTTTCAAATATACGATAGCTGTGCAAAGTTTGACTGTGAGTGCTGAGGCCGTATCGGCCCCCAACAAATATGGTGTTATTCATCCCATACCAGTTCTCATACGTATTGAAGTCAATCCCGACCTTAATGTAACTACCCGACGTAGCATATGAATAGAGTACTGTTCGGTTGGGATTATTTTCATTGCCCAGCTCTTCACTACGGGCATTTTCCTCATTCCCCAGTTCTGCTGCTATGTAAAGATTTTGAGAAAGGCGGTAGTCGCCCACTAATTCAAATCCACTGTAGTCCTCACTGAGAAAAGTCCGGGCCAGTCTGCTCAGGTCTGCCCCGACCCGCAAGCCATAGGGCTGGGTGTACACCACACTGTCCGCCTCCACTGGAATGATTGTATCGTTCTGGGAGATGCCCTTAAATGCCAGGAAAAAAATAAAACAACTAATGAAAAATCTTGACATGGGCGCTTGATTGATTCTGCACGTTCGGATTTTCTACAACCAGGTTCTGTACCCAGGGGCTGGTATCGGAAGGTAGCACCCCTGTGAGGTTTTCAAAGTTCATTGCATAACCGCAGGCCCTTGAAATAAAGACCTCCCTGTTATCATAATTGAACCTTAGCGTGTCTGTGTTGCCCGTTTCCTGCCCATCTTCATCGGCGGAGTTCAGGATAAATATAAAATCTGTTGATGAATCGCTGATCTTCAGCGGGATCGCAATGGAATCGGGCGAACTGCGGTCGTTAAAGGTATTTACTACTGTACTTTGTCCCAGTCCGATAACCCTCAGACCTGGTGCCGGTTTAAGTAAGGTCGTGTCTGCAATGTCATAAAACCTGATAACCAGCAAAGGGGTATCACCGTCTACACAGATATCATCTTTCTCACAGGAATAGAAGCACCACACCAATAGAATTATCATGAGCATGGCTCTTACACAGGTCATTGTTTGCTTGTTAAGATTTGGGGTTAATTTCAATCCGTTCAGGCCTTTTTTCCAAAAGTACGACATTTTCAACATGGTGCGTCTGGGGGAACATATCTACCGGTTGAATCCTGGTAATACAGTAGGCCTCCTGCATTAGAGCCAGATCCCTGGCCTGGGTGGCACTGTTGCAGCTAACATATACCACCTTTTCCGGGCCTGCCTCCAGGATCTGAGCTACCACATCCTTATGCATGCCCTCCCGCGGCGGGTCTGTAATTATCACATCCGGTTTGCCATGGGTGGTTATGAAAGCCGAACTGAAAAGTGATTTCATATCTCCTGTAAAGAAAGTTGTATTGTTAATACCATTATTGTCCGCATTTAAGCTGGCGGCATGGATGGCATCGGGCACGGAATCTATTCCAATTACCTTTGCGGCGTCTCCGGCAACAAACTGGGCAATGGTTCCGGTTCCTGTATAGAGGTCGTACACAATTTCCTGCCCGCTAAGACCTGCAAACTCGCGGGCTACCTTATAAAGCTCGTAGGCCTGCTCCGAATTGGTTTGATAGAACGACTTGGCATGCACCCGGAATTGCAAGCCTTCCATCTCCTCTACGATATATTCCTTTCCCTTAAAACAATGGATTTCCTGGTCGTAGAGCGTATCGTTGGCTTTTGGATTGATAACATAAAGCAGAGAAGTTATCTCCGTAAAACAGTCGGCTATATGGTTCATCAGCAATTCACGCGCTTCCCTGTTATCCTCATAAAATTGTAGCAATACCATTATCCCGCCGGTGGAGGAGGTGCGGATCATCAGCGTCCGCAGCTGGCCTTTTTGCTGTCTGGGATTAAAAAAAGAAAGCCCATTGGAAGCGGAAAACTTTTTTATTTCCAACCTGATGGCATTCGAGGGATCGGCCTGCAGATGACACTTTTTAATATCGATAACTTTATCCCACATCCGCGGGATATGAAAGCCCAGAGCGTTACGGTCTGCTATTTCAGCAGTGCCCGATATCTCTTCGCTACTTAGCCAGCGGCTGTCTGAAAAGGAAAATTCCATTTTGTTCCTGTAAAAATATTGCTTGCGGCTACCTATTATTGGAGAGATTTCAGGAATTTCAAGGTGGCCTATCCGTTTTAAATTATCGGCTACTTCCTGTTGTTTAAATTCAAGTTGATACTTGTAGGCCATATCCTGCCATTTACATCCCCCGCATATCCCAAAATGCTCGCAAACAGGGTTGGTGCGTTTATCCGAAAACCTATGCACCCTGGTTACAACCCCTTCAAAATAAGCTTTCCGCTTTTTGGTTGTCATCACGTCTACCACATCGCCTGGGACCGCATTTGACAGGAAGATCACCCTTCCGTCTGGTGCCATTCCAATCGATTTACCCCTGGCCCCGGCCCTCAGCACTGCCACCTTCTCGAAACTCAACCTGTTGTTTTTTTTGCGCATGCCGCAAATGTACTAATCGCTGTGGATTCCCGCCCAATTCAGATTGACTTAACTTTATTAGAAAAATTCATCCAAAAATGAACCTTTTTAATTAAAAGCCGTCTTTAAGGCAGACATATGGCTAATATATCCGGGATATTCGATGGACTGTTGGTGTTGCAATACCGGGCAGGTGACACCAGTGCCCTGGGGATGCTTGTAAAAAGGCACCATTCCAGATTATGCCGGCATGCCTATTGGTTTACCGGGGATCCCGATCTCTCAAAAGATATAGTTCAGGAGTGCTGGAGCCTGGTTATTGCCAAAATGGGCTCATTGAAAGATCCGAATAAGTTTGGTAGTTGGGCCAAGACCATTGTAAGCAGAAAATCTATGGATTACCTGAGGGCTTTACAAAAGGAGAGAGAATATATATCGAATAATTCAATGGATATTTCCACTGTTAACAGTGAAGAACCCCGTGGAAGCGAACGGCAACTTGAATTACTAAAATCGGCCATGAAGCAATTAAGCCCGGATCATCAGCTGGTATTGCGGCTTTTTTATCTTGAAGAACATACTCTTATTGAAATCGGAAACATATTAGAACTTTCAGTGGGCACAGTGAAATCCCGATTATTTCACTCCCGTGAGAAATTAAAAACTATTATAAAATAATCATCTTATGAAAAATGAAACAGATCAAATCGACGCCCTAATTAAAAAGGCACTTACGGAAGAGGAAGCAAAATTCTATGATAAATTGAATGAACAAAACTTGTTTGGAAAACTGGAAGAGGTTTATAGGGGGAAAATGGGTTGGCTTGCGGTTGTCATGAATGTGGCGACCTTGTTTCTATTCGGCATTTTTGTTTTTTCCGTCTTCCGGTTTTTGGGTACAGAAGATCCGATAGCCCTTATTAAATGGGCTTCAGGGGGCTTCCTGAGTGTTATAGCCGTGGGAATTATCAAATTGTATTTTTGGATGCAAATGGATAAGAATGATATTAAAAGAGAATTGAAACGCATTGAATTGCAAATCGCAGCCCTGAGTATCAAAAACTAGGGACAATTAGATTATCCATCAAAAAATTGCCCGAATATTTAGTATTTTAGCTGTACGGCATTGGATGATTTCTCTCCCTAAGAAGGAATGGTTTAAGATGGATACAAAAAACTATCAGGATGTCTGAATTGGATCAAATTTCTTCGGCTGACGCCATGGCACTGGAAGACAAATACGGCGCTCATAATTACCATCCGTTGCCCGTGGTCCTGAACAGGGGAGAAGGAGTGTATGTATGGGATGTGGAGGGAAAAAAATACTATGATTTCCTATCGGCATATTCCGCGGTTAACCAGGGGCATTGCCATCCTCGTATTGTGGAGGCCCTTACTTCTCAGGCAAGGAACCTAACCCTTACCTCCCGGGCATTCTATAATGATATGCTGGGAAAATTTGAGAAGTTTGTGGCGGAGACATTTAAGTTCGACAAAGTACTACCCATGAACACCGGGGCTGAAGCTGTGGAAACTGCAATTAAAGTTTGCCGGAAATGGGGCTATGAGAAGAAGGGAATTAAGGAGGGCGATGCCCTGATAGTAGTTTGCGAGAAAAATTTTCACGGGCGTACCACCACCATTATTTCTTTTTCAAGCGATCCCGTGGCCAGAAAGAATTTTGGGCCATTTACCGGGGGGTTCATTCAAATTCCATATGATGATACCGCGGCACTGGAAATGGTACTGCGGCAGCATAAGAATGTGGCAGGATTCCTTGTAGAACCAATACAGGGAGAAGCAGGGGTATATGTGCCGGCTGATACTTTCCTTGCCAGGGCAAAAGCCCTGTGTGAAGAACATAATGTGTTATTTATAGCAGACGAAATCCAGACCGGAATTGCCCGGAGCGGGAAACTACTGGCCAGTTGCGGCAATTGCAAATGTGCAGACAGGCATTGCAGTGGCGACCCCGAGGTGAAACCGGATATCCTTATCCTTGGTAAAGCGCTGTCTGGTGGGGCGTACCCGGTTTCGGCCGTCCTGGCCAATGAGGCCATCATGGAGGTTATCCATCCCGGGACACATGGCAGTACTTTTGGCGGTAACCCTGTGGCCGCTGCAGTCGGTATAGCCGCCCTCGAAGTAATACGCAGTGAGAAACTGGCGGCAAACGCATTTCAGCTCGGAGAACGCTTCCGCGAAGAAATGCAAGCCTTCGCTTCCGGTTCTTCAGTAGTGAGCGAAGTGCGGGGTAAGGGTCTTTTGAATGCAATTGTCATCAATGATTCTCCCGATAGTTCAACTGCCTGGGAAATCTGTATAGACATGAAGGAGAACGGCCTGCTTGCAAAACCCACCCATGGAAACATTATTCGTTTTGCCCCGCCTCTTGTTATGACGGAAGAACAATTAACGGAATGTATTTCTATTATATCGGCGAGCCTCC
>CAYSVQ010000210.1:0-44464 GCA_964434565.1 uncultured Flavobacteriaceae bacterium
TAGTTGATTTTAAGGATTAACGCGGAAAATATAGTCAAGGCATTTCATATAAGAATGCTGTTTGGCGACGAAAAGGAACTCTATTGAATAAATCCAGGTCAGGACGACAGCTGTGAAAGGGATGTATTCACGGATCAGGGCTGGGGTGGAGTAGGAAGCGCTGAAGTCAAGCCGGAAGAGGTAAAAAGACAAAACCGATATGAAACATATCGGTTTTAGGGCTAAACTAACTCAAACTTAATCAAATGGAATGTAGCTTTTTATCGGCATAAAGATCGGAAAGCTCCGGGCAGCAGGCGTTACCAAATATTTAAGCTATCGTTATCACTAATCCTGTAAGCGGGTTGATTAAAATGCTCCCCGTTCAATTGGCCTTAACATTACAGGCCGAATCTGGCAGGATTATAGAAGTAAAAGTTACGCTCATTATTCATTGCTACAAAAAGCCCCCCGGTAAAGGTAGCATTGAGCGGGGAGCTGACAGCATCGCAACCATCTGTATCCAAAGTGCCGAGGTTGATTGCCCTTACAAATGCATTATCATGGCGGTTAAACAGGTTGAATTGGCCTTGTTGCTGGTCTGAAACAATAAGAAAACCCATTCCGTTCTCCCGTGTCAGTATGGCTATGCCTTCGATATCCTCCCGGAACTTATTGCCGCCAAAAAGAGCCAATTCACTGTCACCGTTGTTGGGTTCCGCATGATACTTCCGTATTCCGAGGCCCTCATCGGCATAGTAGATATGGCCAAGTTCATCGTCTACAGCAATGGCCTCAATCTCCCCTTTCCCACTAAAGGCGCCAAACTTTCTTGGTTTCCCTGTTACAATTGAAGTGCCGTCAGAAATCAGGGCATACTGATACAGATACTGCTGCCTGGGACCTGTTTTCCGGCTGACTACAGCATATACCATGGAATCCCGTGGGGATTTATACAGCCCAATTCCCATAGGCAACCTGTTTGCAATATCTTCCTCGTCTTCAAAAACGGGAAGCCCACCCCTATCAAGTGGCTTCATCCCGGGAATCGAAAAAATGCGAAGTTGTTGCCGTTCTCTTTCTGTCACCACCAGGATATCTACCAGGGTACTGTCGTTTAATCTGAAGCCGTATTCCACATCTATATTATTCGGCCGTTTCAAATTCCTTATAGTTTTGTCTTCCAATACCTTACCCTCAAGGTTAAATGCGTAAACAGCTCCGTTAGTATCTTTATCAGTTCCAAACACAATGCTTTGGGAAGGATCTGAAGGATGCACCCAAATGGCAGGATCATCGGTATCATGCGTGGTGCTTTCACTGATAATATCAGGGGATAACCGTGGCAACTTGTCACGGTTACAACCCCTTTCGGCAAGAGCAAGGAATAATCCGATGCTGAATACAAAATATATTTTCATGATTAAAAGGTGTACACTGTAAACAATAAAATTAATCCCGGTGGTTTATCCATACAGTTTACCGCCACCTCAGTTAGTTTGAAAGAGGTCATACTTTAACCCGAAGCTCAACCGTCTGTCATAAAACTCTATCTGCTGGGTACGTTCACTGATTCCCTGAAAATAACGCAGAGGTTGGTTGGTAATGTTATTTAAATCAGCATAAAGTCTCAGGTTCTTGTTAATTGTATAACTGATATTAAAATCCAGGAAAAATTGCTCATCATAGTATCGGTCTTCAAAGCTCCGCCCTCCAATTTCATCGATATAGGAATCTGAAAAATTGGCAGAAATGCGGGCGGAAAAGAACTTATCAGCATAACCCAATGAGCCGTTGAACATATTGGGGGCCGTATTAGGCAAATCGAGGTCTGCACGTTCTTCCCCGTCTTCATTCCTAATACCATCAGCACTGGAAGTGAGGAAGGTATAATTGGCGTAAAGGCTAAAGTTTCTAGCAAATCCGGGCAGGAAATCAAGTTGGCGCTGGAAGGAAAGCTCAACACCAAAGACCATTGCATCATCCCCATTCAGAGGTTGGAATACCTCATAGCCAGAGGTCCCTGGTCCAAAAGCATCGTCAGCCGTTTCCTGCTGAAAAGTATATATGAAATCATTGATCCGCTTATAAAATAAGCCTCCTGAAATAAGCCCGGCTGAAGCAAAATACTGTTCTGCCATGAGATCGAAGTTCATGGAGGTGGTGGGGTTGAGTTCAGGGTTTCCCACATAAATCTCTTCGTCTCCGGAAACAATATCGATAGATGGAACGAGGTCTACATAATTTGGTCTCGCAATCGTATTGGTCCATGCAAATCTCAGGAGTGTTCTGTCTGTAAATGCATATTTGAAATGCAAGCCCGGCAAGACGTTGGTATAGGAATTCTCCCTGGTAATCAAGCCAACCACGTTTGCCTCGTCCTCGATCTGGTTACCGATGGCCGTGATGCTGGTAGATTCCAGGCGCATACCGAAAAGGACGCTGATTTTTTCTGAAAATTTCTGGTTGGCCATAAAATAGCCGGCATAGACGTTTTCTTCAACATCGTAATTGGCCCTAAGGAACTCATCGGGCACAGCTTCGCCATTGTTAAGGATGAGTCCCCCAAGCCATGATTCGGAGGCATAGGACCCTGCCTGGTATTTACTGCCTGCCAGGAACTCGGGATCCGTATAGTCTTTAGTGGGAAGAGCAGATAACGATGGGAATTGCGATTCCAGGTCGTGCTCAAAAAAATCGTTGTCCCGGTATTTATTCTTAAACCGCCCCCTTAAC
This sequence comes from uncultured Flavobacteriaceae bacterium, assembly GCA_964434565.1. GTDB lineage: Bacteria > Bacteroidota > Bacteroidia > Flavobacteriales > Flavobacteriaceae > Zeaxanthinibacter. The sequence continues at coordinate 2,716 of CAYSVQ010000210.1, forward strand.
CCCATCTTCACAATGCCTTCACCTTTTCCAAACAAATCGGCGGGGAGCTCAAAATTTGCAAATACGTTAATATCTTCCTCCTCCGTATATTGGTTTTCATTGGTAAGTTCATCGAAGGCGAAAGCCGAAAGATTATTGGCCTCCGCGGGGTCCTGTGGTAAAAAGACCGGATATTTCTGGTCATTGGCATTGATGATGTCATATTCAGACGAAAAGACAGCATAACGCTCATCCAGGCGTTCTTCGGAGGCTTTTGCATAAGAGGCCATCCAATCCGCCTTCAAAAGCCCTAAAAGATGGTTGCCTCCAAGGCTGTAATTCTGCATTCTCTGATCTTCCAATCGCCTGTTGTCATTCCGGCCACTGCCGATACCACCCTTGGTCTCGCGCTTTGCCTCGACCGGGAATTGGGAGGGTACTCCCCCGGAAATGCTGAAGTCTGAAAAATCAATATCTTCGGCATCCAGGATTTCATTTGACAGACGGAAACGGTTTTCACGGTCATCGCGCCAGTTGTACATTGTTTTTAAGAAAATATTGTTCCCTGCATTGATCTGGTAATCAAAGTTAGCAGCAAAACTTCTGCGAATGCGCTGAACCAGGTAGGCACGCTGTTCAAATACACTGGTATAGGGATTAACGGGTACCTCATTGAGGATTGGCTCCCCGTCCGGGTCATCGGCGCCTGAGTAATATTCAAATTCATCATTCCACTCCGCCTCGACATTATCGGAACCAAAATCGTTGTCATTTACAGAGGTTGACAGCATCCAACCAAACTTGCCATTTGCCGTGCGGTCCCCCAAAAGGAAAGAGCCGTTTAATATTCTCCTATCGGAAATAAAATTGATGCCCGATCCCAGGGTAGCAGATAATCGGAAACCCTGCGGAGCAGTACGGGTAACCAGATTAACGGACCCCCCTAGTGCATCGGCATCCATATCCGGGGTTACCGCTTTACTAACTTCTATCGTCTGGATCATGTCGGAGGGGATAAGATCCATCTGGATATTTCTGTTATCTCCCTCTGCAGATGGGATTCTGCTGCCGTTAAGGGTCACCGAATTCAACTGAGGGGAAAGGCCCCGTACTATTATATTTCGCGCTTCTCCCTGGTCGACCTGCATCGTAATTCCGGGAATGCGCTTAACGGCATCCCCTATGTTCGCATCGGGAAACTTACCGATCTGGTCTGTGGAAACCACGTTGGTAATGTTGATATTGTTCCTTTGAACATTAAGCGCTCTGGCATGTCCGCCCAGACTATAACCACTTATTTCAACCCCTTCCAATTCAAGGCTTGCCGACAACATTTCTACGAAAATATTCGTGGTCTGATTGGCAGATATCAACACTTCCTTGCTAACATTGGCGTAACCAAGGTAACTTATCTTTAAGGTGTAGCTGCCTTCGGGCACCCCAAGGATGGTAAATACGCCATCAAAATCCGAAACAGCACCCTTTTGCGTGCCTTCCAGAATGACATTGGCACCCGGTACATAAATACCATTCTGGTCAGAAATGGTTCCCTGAAGATTCCCTGTTTGTGCGTGTGTTGCCAGGGAACTGGTAAAAATAGATAGCAATAAAAGCAATGGTGTCCTCATGGTGTCGTTGATTATTTCGACACAAAGGAATTGTTTAACCCTTAAATTCAGGTTTCCAATAATTTAAGCTTCTCTTAAGTTTTCCCGCTCCGGAAGGCGATTTAACGATCTCCTAACCCCGGCTAAACATAAGTAAACAAAAACCCCCGACCGGTGGTCAGGGGTTCATTATTATTATGCCGGTAAAATTTGGCTTATGATTCAAATGGCTCTATGGAAACATATGATTTCCCGCCGGCTTTTTTAGCGAATTTTACAATTCCGTCAACCCTGGCATGCAGGCTGTGATCTTTACCAGCGTAAACATTTTCCCCTGGGTTATGCCTCGTACCACGCTGCCTGACAATAATATTGCCGGATATGGCCGCCTGGCCACCAAAAATCTTAACGCCCAGGCGTTTCGATTCTGAGTCCCGGCCGTTCTTTGAACTACCTACACCTTTTTTATGTGCCATATTATTAAGTTTTATCGCCCGTTAAAAAAGGGCCAGGTTTTACTTCTTTTCAGATTTTATCAATGCCTCAATCAGTTCGGCCTTCTTTAAACCTGAATAGCCCTCAAGGCCTTTGGCTTTTGCCAATTCCCTGAGCTCTGCAACAGTGTTTTTGTTCAGGTCTTCTTTGGCTTCCGATTTTTGAACTGCTTTTGTTTCGGGAGCGCTCTTTTTGGCTACCGGCTCCGCTGCCTTTTTAGGTTCGGCTGCCTTTTTAGGCTCGGCTTTCTTCGGAGCTGCGCTTTTTTCAGCTTCACTGCCTGCTTTTTTAGCGCCTTTGGCCACTATGCCTTCAATCAACAGTTCCGTTAGGTACTGGCGATGGCCATTCTTCTTACGGTAACCTTTACGCCTTTTCTTTTTAAAGACAATTACCTTGTCACCCTTCAGGTGTTTAACGACTTTGGCTTCCACAGCCGCGCCGTCTATAGCCGGGGCGCCGATAGTGATGTCCGTTCCATCTTCAAGCAGGAGTACGTTTCCGAAGGTAATTTTCTTTCCTTCTTCTTCCTGCAGACGGTGAACATACACTTTCTGGTCTTTTGCAACTTTAAATTGCTGCCCTGCTATCTCAACGATTGCATACATAGCGTGTATATTTATTCAAATTTTAGTAATAGCCCTGTCGGGCGTTTATCCTAATGCGGTACATGGATCGCTTAAGAGGCTGCAAATATACTGCTTAATCGGGAATTCGCAAGTGCTTTTTAAAGGTTTTCAGGCCACTTTTTTCCCAGGGTTATTGGAAGTTTTAAAAAGTTGCATAAATGAAAGGGTAAGTACGAGGGAAGTGGCAAAGCCCATAATAGCTACGGTAAAGAAAACAATTCCTTCAAAATTCCTGAACTCGTTAAACCATTTCGATGACAATTCCTGTAGGAACTCCGGTTTGAACTCTGTGGAATACAAGGCGAAAAAAAGCGTAAAGATTAGGGTAGCGATAAAGCCGGTTACAATCCCTGCGGTAAAGCCTTTCCCATAGTTAAATTTCTCCCCCAGCTCCAGGCGATAGTATTTGATGGCCTCATAGATTCCGAATCCGGTAATGACCCCATTGAACAGGCTGAAAAATACATTGGTATGCAGCCCAAAGAGCGACAGGATCAGGAAATAGGCAATCAGGCTACCGCTGGTGGCAATGCCAAAACGGATGGGAAGTGAAAATAGCTTCATGTACACGTAAATTTTCCGTTGCTTTTCCTAAAGGTAATAATATTGGATCATTATCCCATAAAATCGTATGAAACAAGCCACCTTTTCTTTGCCTGCAGTGGAAAAAACATATCTTCGTGTAACATCCGGCAGCGTACCCCTACTTATACCGGGCCAGCCGTCTTATTTAAAAATCCTCAGTAATGAAAAAATCATTTCTAACCACCATAGGCCTGCTGTTCAGTGCTGTATTACTGCAGGCCCAGCAGGTAAGTTATCAGGAGTATGACCTGGATAACGGGCTGCATGTGATCCTGCATCAGGACAGGGCCGCGCCTATAGTAATTACTTCCGTCATGTACCATGTCGGAGGTAAGGATCGCTCCGATGGGCGTACAGGCTTTGCGCATTTTTTTGAACACCTGCTGTTTGAGGGCAGCAAAAACATAGGCAGGGGCGAATGGTTTAAGATAGTTTCTTCCAACGGGGGGCAGCTAAATGCGAATACTTCACAGGACCGCACCTATTATTATGAAATTTTCCCGTCGAATAAACTGGAGTTGGGGTTGTGGATGGAGTCTGAACGAATGCTGCACCCGGTAATTGAACAAAAGGGGGTCGACACTCAGAATGAAGTTGTAAAGGAAGAACGGAGGTTGAGTTATGACAATGCCCCTTACGGACAACTGATTTTCAGTGTCTCTGAAAACCTGTTCAGGGCACACCCGTATAAAGATCCCAACATCGGGTATATGAAGGACCTTGACGCAGCTTCCCTTGATGAATTTCTCGAATACAACGAAAAATACTACATCCCGAACAACGCCGTGCTGGTAGTGGCCGGAGATATCGACATTGAGCAAACCCGCAAGCTGATAAGTGATTATTTTGGCCCGATTCCTACGGGTAATCCCATAGTACGGAATTATCCGTCCGAGGATCCTATTAACCAGACTATTACTGCTACCGCTTATGATCCCAACATCCAGATCCCTGCTGCCGTCTTTGCATACAGGACACCTGGTTTCAGGGAGCGGGATGCCTATACGCTGGAAATGATCTCTTCCTACCTTAGCGATGGCAAAAGCTCCAGATTATACAGAAAACTGGTAGATCAGCAGAAGCAGGCATTGCAGGTGGGGGCCTTCAATATAGCCCAGGAAGACTACGGGACCTATCTGGTTTACAGCCTCCCTGTGGGGGATAATGAACTGGATGTACTTATGGAAGAAACGGAAGAGGAGATCGCCAGGGTAAGGGACGAACTGATCTCGGAACGGGACTATCAGAAGTTGCAAAATACTTTCGAAAACCAGTACGTAAACGCCAACAGCAGTATTGCAGGGATAGCCGGTTCCCTGGCGACCTTTTACATGTTGTATAGCGATACCAGCCTCATCAACAACCAGATCGACATTTACCGTTCCATATCCCGAGAGGAAATCCGGGAGGTAGCCCAAAAATACCTGAGCCCTAACCAGCGGCTCGAATTAAAATATTTGCCTGAAGAACCCATACAAAACTAAGGTGATGATGCTAAAACGCTTATTTATTAATATGTTACTGGTCTTAATGGCCCTTGGGGCACATGCACAGATAGACAGGACTACCATCCCCAAACCGGGGCCGCCGCCGGAAATCCGGCTTGGCCAGCCACAAACATTTGAACTTAAAAACGGTTTAAAGGTGTTGGTGGTTACTGACCGCAAGTTACCAAGGGTATCTGTTCAGCTGACCATTGATAACCCCCCGGTACTGGAAGGGGAAAAGGCCGGGACGTCTGATCTGACAGCCAGCCTGTTGGGGAACGGTACCAAAAATATCCCCAAGGATGCATATATTGAAGAGGTAGATTTTATGGGTGCCAGTATTAGCTTCGGTGCACAAAGTGCTTCTGCACGCTCCCTGAGCAAATATTTTCCAAGAGTGCTCGAATTGCTTGCTGATGCCGCTATCTACCCCAATTTTTCCGGTGAAGATTTTGAAACCGAAAAAACCAGGCTGTTAACATTCATCCAAAGCCAGGAAAAGGATGTATCCGCCGTAGCCGACAGGTTACAGGATGCACTTGCATACGGTCCCCAACACCCATATGGCGAATTCATTACCCAGGAATCCGTTTCGGCTGTAAGCCTGGCCGATGTGGAGCAATTCTACAGGGATTACTTCGTTCCCGCCAACGCTTATCTGGTAGTGATAGGCGATGTTGAGTATCGGGAAGTTGAGCAACTTGTAACAAAGTATTTTACCCCCTGGGCACACGCCGTAGCCCCCAGCTACAACTACAGCAGGCCTCCTGATGTTCAGTACCCCCAGATAAATTTTGTGGACATGCCGAACGCCGTGCAATCGGAAATCAGGGCAATTCAACTGGCAGACCTGAAGATGCGTGATCCGGATTACCTGCCTTCCATCCTCGCCAACCGGATTTTTGGCGGTGGCTTCCAGGGCCGTCTGAACAGGAACATCCGTGAAGATAAAGGATATGCCTATTACGCCTATAGTAGCCTCGGGAACGACAAATACGTGCCGGCGGCATTCACTGCCCTTACCAGCGTAAGGAATGCAGTTACAGACAGTGCCGTAGTACAAATCCTTAAGGAATTAGACAGCATTATTCTGCCTAATATAAGCACTGAGGAATTAAACAATGCCAAGGCCGAATATACCGGCTCTTTTGTAATGGCGCTGGAAAGACCTGAAACCATTGCCAGATATGCCCTGAATATTGAAACGGAAAACCTGCCGGCCGATTTTTACGCCACTTACCTCGAGCGCCTGAATGCAGTAAGTTTAGAGGAAGTTCAGAAGGCAGCCGAAAAATTTTTCGCTCCCGGTAAAATTCGGATTATCATTTCCGGTAAGGGAAGTGAGGTTCTACCGGCCCTTGAAAAAATAAATTATAAAGGAAAGCCCATCCCTATCCGGTATTTCGATAAACAGGCAAGGGAAGCGAAAAAACCGCAAGTCAATACTCCATTACCTGCAGGGGCTACTTTGCAAAGCGTTATTGAAGGCTATTTCCAGGCTATTGGCGGCAAGGCAACCTTGGATGCCGTAAACACACTCAGGCTGGTTTATACCGGTATGGCCATGGGATCTGAAATCAGGATGGTGGAATTGCGCACCCCCGATAAATTTGCCCAGCACACCTATATGAAAGATGCGCTTATGATGGGTGTCATTTCAAATGGCAAAGAGTGGTTCATGAAACAGGCGGGCAATAAAATGCCCTTGCCCCCGGCCATGCAGCAGGATATGAAAAAAGTGATCGGAACCTTCCCTGAGAAACCGATCCTGTCTATTCCGGACGCCCAGCTGGTCGGGATAGAAAAGGTAGGGGAGAAAGATGCCTACAGGATTAATGTCCCCGGGGATGTGGTGCAGGCCAGTTATTTCTACGATGTGGAAACCGGATTGAAACTGAAGGAAGCCGTCACGGTTTCTGTCAATGGCCAGTCAAACACCCAGGAAATACTCTACATGGATTACAGGGAAATTGAAGGGATAATGCTCCCGGGTAAACGTGTAGGAAGCATAGGGCCGGAAATTGTTGAGAGCGAATTGCTCGAGGCAAAAATAAACGAAGGGGTATCTGATTCGGATTTCGAGTAATGAATTGCCAAATGAGATACATCGGACAGGTAGTGCAAAAGTAATTTGTAATTTTATTGCGCAATTATATTAATCCACTTAAGATGAAAAGTACTTACTTGATAATTATATTGCTGTCCGGGGTTTTAATTGCTGGCTGTAAAGATGCTCAGAAAGCGGATAATGACAGCAATCAGATGAAAGAAGTGCTGGCCATTCATGACGAAATCATGCCGGCCATGAGTACCATAGGTAAACTGGTGGGCCAGTTGAAACCTAAGGTCGACAGTACGGAGACCGGACAGAAGTACGAAGTGGCCATGAAAGACCTGCAGGCTGCCCATGAGTCTATGATGTCCTGGATGCAGAACTTTGGAAACCGTTTCGATTCCGGTGAAATCCTCGAAGGGAAACCGCTTACGGAAGAAAAGCAGCACTGGCTGGATGAGGAAGAGGAAAAGGTAAAAGCACTTCGCGAAGAAATTAACAGCAGCATTGCTGCGGCTGAAGCGGTTCTGGAGGAGTAATTGGTACCCCCGGGATGCTCAGAAAGGAAGCATCTCCAGGTCTACGTTGCCGCCCGAAACAATGATTCCAATACGTTTCCCCCGGTATTTATTCTTTTCACTCAACAATGCGGCCAGCGCTACGGCACTTGAAGGTTCGGCAGTAATCTTCAGGCGTTCCCACAACAACCTCATGGAGGTGATAATCTCCTGTTCGGTTACCCGAATAATTCCTGATGCATATTTTTGAATAAGCGGAAAACTCCGGTCGCCAAGCATGGTTTTAAGCCCGTCAGCAATGGTATTGGTGCTGGCGTTGCCCTGCAGGGTCCCGCTGTAGAACGAACGGTAGGCATCGTCTGCCTCATAGGGTTCCCCTGCGAGAACTTCACAGCCTTTGCCAAAGAAATTTGCGGCCATGGCAGTCCCGGCAAGTAAACCTCCACCACCAACGGGTACAAAAATATACTCAAGGCCAGGCTGATCTTCCAGCAATTCCATACAGGCCGTTGCCTGCCCGAGGATCACCTGCAGGTCATTGGATGGGTGGATGAAGGTGGCCCCACTCAAGTCTCTTATAGATTCCGCCATAGACTCCCTGGCCTCATTAGTGGGTTCACATTCTTCTATAATACCCCCGTATTCCTTGACAGCCCTCTTTTTAAACCGGCTGGCAGTGGCAGGCATAACAATGGTAGCCCGTACCCCAAGTGACCGCCCTGCAAGGGCAAGGGCTTGGGCAAAATTCCCTGACGAATGCGTCACCACACCTTTTGCCTGCTCTTCCGCCGACAGACACATAATAGCATGCATGGCACCTCTGATCTTGTATGCGCCCATCTCCTGAAAATTCTCGCACTTGAAATAAAGTTCGGCACCGGAAATCCCGTCAAGGGCCTGTGACCTGAGAACAGGCGTGCGAATTATGTACGGGCTTATCAATGCATGACATGATCTCAGACTGGCTGCGTCCATAGCTTTGGTCAAATACGTTACTGTGGCATATTAATGCGTGTTTCACTCCTTCCATCTGAAGCTTTCCATGATATGGCGGATATCTCTTTGCAGGTAAACGGCCGCAGGGTAGATGGAGTCATAATTGGGCCGTGCATAAAAATAAAGTGATCCGGTAACAAAATGGCTGATGCTGTCTGTAACATAAAACTGTGCCTGGGAGGCGGCGTTCCCCTGTACTTCGTAAAACATGCCATAAACGCCGCTTTCCGGATTAACAAAGGGGTGCTCCGTTATATTATCTGCCTTCACAGTATGTTCATAGGATAGCTTTTGCGCATCGGTAAGTAATTCATGGAGATTGCCTTCCACGGATTTATAGGTTACAAAAATGGAGCCGTTCATCATTGGATAGTCCAGATTCAGTGCACAGCCCTCCTTAAAAACTATTTCGGCGAGTTGGTTGTATTGAAAGGTAAAGGGGCAGTCCGACCTGAGGGCCGCTGCTTCATACCCGGGATATTCAAGGCGTAGCATAGCCCTGGGCCTGGGGATGGTATCTTCCCCGCAGGCGTGCAACAGTATGCTGAAGAGAATTCCTATACAGGCCGTTTTATGCAACATTTGGCAAAGTTACTTTTATTTGTTTAAGGCGTTTTTTATCCATGCTTTCAACCTGGAAGGTAACGCCATTAAATAGTACTTTTTCCCCTCTTTTGGGAAAGTTGCCGGCAATTTCAAGGACAAAGCCAGCGATTGTTTCGGATTCCCCTTTCCGCGCCTCGAACAGTTCTTCTTCCTCTATTCGCACTACCCTGTAAAAATCCTTTAAGGTGGTCTTCCCGTCAAAAACATAATTATTATCGTCGAGTTTGGAGAACACCAGATCTTCATCATCAAATTCATCACTAATATCCCCCACGATCTCTTCAATAATGTCCTCGAGGGTTACAATACCTGAGGTCCCGCCAAACTCATCAACCACAACTGCCAGGTGGTTTTTCTTCGTCTGGAATTCCAGCAGCAAATCGTCGAGCTTTTTGTTTTCAGGCACAAAGTAGGGCTCCCTTATCAGCGATATCCAGTTGAATGATTTTCTGTCGATAAAAGGCAATAAGTCCTTTACATAAAGAACCCCCAGTACATTGTCCATATTTTCAGAAAATACAGGGATGCGCGAATATCCGCGCTTTTGGATTTCCTCCAGGACCTCAGGGAATTTCATTTTCTCACGGAGGGCAAAAGTATCGATCCGGGGGCGCATAACCTGTTTGGTATCCGTATTGCCAAATGTCACAATCCCCTCGAGGATTTTTTGCTGTTCCTTTGTGGTATCGCCTTCGGATGTGAGTTCCAGGGCCTGTGAAAGGTGGTCTACGCCGAAGTTAGATTTTTGTTTGCCAAGTTTCTTGTACAGGAAAATCGTAGTAGCCCGCATAGGTGCACTCAGGGGCGTGAAAAGCACATCGAGTACCTTGAGCGGATATACCATGAAATTTGCAAAGAAAACGCGGTTCCTGTTGGCGTAAATCTTCGGAAGGATCTCTCCGAACATAAGGATCATAAAGGTTGCCACGACAACTTCCAGAAGGAACCGAACCGAAATCACGCCGAAGAGGAGGAAGTTGATATCCGAAAAAATAACGTCGCCTATTGTATCGAAAATCAGTACTATCCCGATGTTGATGGCGTTATTGGCAATAAGAATGGTAGCCAGCAGCTTTTTTGGCCTTTCAAGCAATTTTACGACTATCTGTCCGCGGGCGGTCTTCTTTTCTGCAATTTCGTTTAAATCGGTGGAGGACAAACCAAAAAATGCTACCTCGGCCCCTGATATAAGGGCAGAGCAGCAAAGCAGCAAAACCATTACCGCGACTTTAAGCATCAATGCGCCGCCAATACCCGATACCAAGGGCAACAAAGGAAAGGGGTCAGGGTCCAATAGTCACGAATTATATTTGAAATTTTAAAATGGAAGATCATCTTCTTCCTCCCCGGGTTCATTTACCGGCTGGTTGGTCACCTGCCTGCCTGACGAAGGAGATCCGGAATCCATGGAGCCCGAGGGTGCATTGCCCGAACTTTCCTTGGCTGTCAGGAAAGTAAAATCCTGCACATGTATTTCGGTAGTATAGCGTGTTTGGCCGTCTTCTCCTTGCCACTGCCGAGTTTTAAGACGGCCTTCAACATATAACTTGTCGCCTTTACTCAGATATTTTTCGCAAACTTCAGCAGCCTTGTTCCTCACTACAATATTATGCCATTCCGTATTTGTAACCTTCTCCCCGGTTTGCCGGTTGGTATAGGTTTCATTTGTGGCTATAGGAAAGCGTGCAATGCAATTACCCCCTTCGAAATAGTGCATCTTAACCTCATCACCCAGATGCCCGATCAGCATCACTTTATTCAATGTTCCGCTCATAAATTTGTTTCTTAGCTCAAAAGTACGAATTTTTAAGGGTTTTTATAAAATCGGCGATCAATACAGGCACCGGGTATTCCTCGAGCTCTTCTATGGGGATCCCCCCTTGAAGTCTGCCTTGTAATCGTACTATCCAAAAGTGGGTGTAAAGGTGCTGATGGCTTAGTTTATGCACAATTTCCTCTCCATTCACCCGCTCTATCGTTGGTTTTTCATTTGCAGTCAGTCTTTCAGGTAAGAACCGCAAGATCTCCGGTTCAGCCACGATGCCATCCGATTCCAGCAGGGGGAATTCATATAATTGACGCCAGATATCATTTTCCTGTCGCTGCCTTAGCAGGGTTTTATGATCCGCATCAATGGGTACAAAATAATTGAAATACCTTTTGCGTATGGCACCCTTTTTAATTTTTACCGGGAGATGCGCCACTTTCTTTAGTTTCAGTGCCATACATGAGTTGCCAAGTGGACAATTCGGGCAGTCAGGGTTGGATGGAGTGCATTGCCTGGCGCCGAATTCCATAATGGCCTGGTTGTATTCGCCTGGTACGGCCGTATCCATTACTTCCCTCGCCAGTTGTTTGAAATAACGTTTTCCAGCAGAACCATTAACAGGCAAATCGATGCCGAAGTAGCGCGCCAGCACCCTGTAGACGTTGCCGTCCACCACGGGTTCCGGCAGATCGAAACATATAGAGGCTATGGCACTTGCGGTATAATCCCCTACACCCTTAAGTTGCAGCAGGCCTTCGTAGGTATGGGGAAAACGGCCGCCCATCTTATGGCTCACCAATCGTGCCGTTGCATGCAGGTTCCTCGCCCTGGAATAGTATCCGAGGCCCTGCCACAACTTTAACACTTTTTTTTCTCCAGCTCCGGACAACTCTTCAACTTTGGGGAAATGCCTCACAAATTTCTCATAATAAGGCAGGCCCTGTTCTACCCTGGTTTGTTGCAATATAATCTCGGAGAGCCATATTTTATAAGGGTCCGTTGTATTACGCCAGGGTAGGCTTCGTTTGTTCGACGCATACCAGCGCAATATTTCGCCAGAAAAAGCCATGCATTAAATGTAAGCAGCTAAAGTAGTACTTTACGAACTTAAAATTAGTTCCTTAGACTTAAAAGAATGAATTTAATTTATATATTTGCAAGCCTTAAAAACATACTGAATAATTTAATTTAAAAATGACGAAAGCGGATATCGTATCGAGAATCTCAGAGAAACTGGGAATTGAAAAAGGTGATGTACAGGCTACTGTAGAAACCTTTATGGAAGAAGTTAAAAGTTCTCTGGAAAACGGAGATAATGTATACCTGAGAGGGTTTGGCAGTTTTATTATTAAAACAAGGGCTGAAAAAACCGGCAGGAACATCTCTAAAAACACAACCATTAAGATACCAGCTCACAACATTCCGGCATTTAAGCCTGCAAAGGTTTTTGTAGAAGGTGTAAAGAGTAACGTGCAAGTAAAATAATAATCGTTTAAAAGCAGAGCTTTATGCCGAGTGGTAAAAAAAGAAAAAGACATAAGGTGGCGACCCATAAGCGCAAAAAGCGGAGGAGGGCCAACCGTCATAAGAAAAAGTAGTTTTTACAACTACTTTTTCATTTTATACGTTCATTGACATAGAAATTCCAAAAGGATTTCGACGGGTTTATACGACCTGTAACAACTATTGTTTAATCCATTCGTCCCTCTTTTATAAATAAAGGGATGAATATAAATTGATTCAGGTGAATAGAGAATTAGTCGTAAGATCAGATTCCACTACCGTCGATTTTGCCTTGTTAAAGGATGGAAAGCTTATAGAATTACACAAAGAGGAAGACAGTAATAACTTCAATGTAGGCGATATTCTGATCGCCAAAATACGCAAGCCCGTAACCGGTCTTAATGCAGCATTTGTAAATGTTGGGTATGAAAAAGATGCCTTTCTGCATTACCACGACCTGGGTCCGCAACTGGCTTCCATGTTGAAATTCGTCAAACAGGTAAGTACGGGGAAGCTAAGAGATTATTCCCTAAAAAAATTTTCATTCGATAAGGATATTGATAAGAATGGCAGCATAAAAGATGTTGTTAAGGCTAATCAATCCTTATTAGTCCAGATTGTAAAGGAACCCATATCGACCAAAGGACCACGGATAAGCTCGGAACTGTCTATTGCAGGCCGTTATCTGGTGATGGTCCCCTTTTCAGACCGCATTTCTGTATCACAGAAAATTGCGAGCAAAGAAGAAAAGGACCGGCTCAAGAGACTTGTAAAAAGTATCAGGCCAAGAGGTTTCGGAGTAATAATTAGGACAGTGGCAGAAGGCAAAAAAGTAGCGGAACTGGACAAGGATCTTCAAAACTTGCTGACCAAATGGACAGCATTGTGTAAGAAATTGTATAGGGCGCCCACCCCATCCAAGGTGCTGGTTGAAGTGAACAGAGCTTCTTCCATCCTGAGGGATGTTTTTAATGACTCCTTCACGGGTATTCATGTGGATGACGAGACGCTCTATAATCAAATTAAGGACTACGTGCACGAAATTGCCCCTGAAAAAGAATCCATCGTAAAATTGTATGCCTCCAATGTTCCCATTTTTGAAAAATTTGGGATCGACCGGCAGATTAAAACTTCATTTGGCCGTACGGCATCCATGAGTAAGGGTGCCTATCTGATCATAGAACACACCGAAGCGTTACACGTTATAGACGTGAACAGCGGTAACCGTTCGAACAAAGCCAAAAATCAGGAAGACACAGCCCTTGAAGTAAATATGCTGGCGGCCGCTGAGATAGCGAGACAATTGCGCTTGCGCGATATGGGTGGTATCATAGTCATTGATTTTATAGATATGGTTAAAGGCGATCACAGAAGAAAGCTTTACGACCATCTTCGTAATGAGATGAAAGATGACAGGGCAAAGCATAAAATCCTGCCGCCCAGCAAATTCGGCCTGGTACAAATTACCAGGCAGCGGGTACGCCCCGAAATGAATATCAAAACTACCGAGGTAGACCCCAGCGGCAACGGACAGGAAGTGGAAGCACCCATCCTCCTTATTGAGAGGATAAATGAAGACATGGAAAGGCTTATGAAGGGAGCTGCGAAGGAAAAGAGTATCGTAATTAATACGCATCCTTTTATTGCAGCCTATCTGACCAAAGGATTCCCATCTATCCGATCCAAATGGTTTCTGGAATATAAGAAATGGATAAAAGTGCAACCAAGGGACGCTTTCACGTACCTTGAATACCATTTTCTTGATAAAGACGGGCAACCGATTGAAATATAGAAAAAGCGGCCTCATAATGAGGCTGCTTTTTTTTTGCCCCTCCGTTTCAGTATGCTACTTAAGGGTTTTGCCGGTATTATTTCCGCTATTTATGGTATTTTTATACCCATACCATATAAAAAACCAATGAAACCATACTATCAACCTTTTGCCTGGGCATTTCTGCTGTGCCTAGCTGGCTGCACCCCAAAAGTTGAGCAGGCCTCCATGGAGGATTTAATCGGGCAGGCACCAGCCATTAAAGGAAAACCCGGGTACCTGGAATCGCCTTATGTTACGGCTGGCAACCGGGTATATATGGTTGGCCACCAGGATGGGAATTTTCCCGAAATCGGCTGGCATATTAAGGGTGAAATGGGCGGTATCTGGAACCACCCCATCAAATTAATGGATGGCTTTGAAGCAGCCCTGTACCTTGACGGTGGTGCCATCCCACTAGGGGATGCCGAAAGTTTTGTAAATTATCCTTTTGCCAATAAACATAATTATCGGCTAGAAGCGCACAGCCTGGAGATAGAACGATGGCAATTCGTACCTGATGATGCGGAGGGCATTGCCATACAGTTCCGGGTGACGAACAAAGGAACGGAAACAAGAGATTTGTATTTTGATTTTACCGGCCACTCCGACCTTCGGCCTACCTGGCTTGGGGAAGAAAGCGGCATGGACGACGGGCAGGACCTGGCAGAATACCTGGAGGATCCTGCAGCCTGGATGATTCGGGATGAAGGTAATCCCTGGTTCACAGTTTTCGGTGCGGACCTACCCCCGGAATCACACAAGGAAGTAGATAACCCCTATGCCGGGCAGGGAGTTTCAGGTAGCCTCCGATTTCCGTTGACTATCCCCCCCGGTCAGTCACAGTTCGTTAATATTGCCATAGCAGGCTCTTATCTGAGCCGGGAAGCGGCATTGAAAACTTACCAGGACATACAGGCCGGGTGGCAACTTGCCCTGAATTCGAAAAAACTGCGCTATAAAAAGCTCGCGAAATTGTCGGAACTCAGCATACCCGACGAACAATTGCAGCAAACGTTCGAATGGCTCAAATACAATTGTGACTGGCTCATCCGTACTGTTCCTGAAATCGGCAGCGGGGTAACCGCAGGCATACCCGACTACCCATGGTGGTTTGGAGTCGACAGCGAATACGCCCTAAAAGGCTATATGGCAGTAGGGCAAACGGAAGCTGTTTATAATACCATCGCGCTGCTCGACAGTGTTTCCACGGCCGTTAATGGCAATGGGCGTATCCTCCATGAAATGTCTACCAACGGGGTAGTTTTTAATAAAGGGAATATTAATGAAACCCCACAGTTTGCTTCCCTGATTTGGGAAGTATACCGCTGGAATGGGGATATGGCATTCCTGAAACGTTACTTCCCCACGGTGCAATTGGGCCTGAAATGGCTAATGGAAGAGAACGACAGTAACAACAATCTTTTCCCGGACGGTTTCGGGCTGATGGAAATACATGGCCTTAACAGTGAAATGATCGACGTGGCTGTCTATACCCAAAGGGCTTTTGCCGATGCGGCTAAAATGGCAGCGGAACTGGGGGAAACCGAGCTTACCCGAAAATACCAGCAGACTGCAGATATATTGAAAATAAAGATCAATTCTGACTTCTGGTCACCTGCATTTGAATCCTATGCCGATTTCCTGGGAACAGATGAGCAGGCCCTGCGGTTGATAGAAGATGCCATAGTAAGGGCCGATACCCTGAACAAACCCTGGGCAATTGCAGAACTCAAACAAACAGCTGTAACCATAAAAAGAAATCCTTCTCCGGAACTGAAGCCATTTGTACTCCACCATAACTGGGTAGTTAATACCCCTATGGAAATGATGATTGCCGATAGTGCAAAGGCCATTAAAGCCCTGGAAACTGCTAGCAGATTTACAAACCCATTCGGCATGTTCGTAACCGGGATCGACCGGGATGAATCGGCAGGTGCTGACGAAGGGTCCTTCCGGGGCGGCAAGGTATTCACCTATACCGGGGCAGTAATGACCCTTCCGACCGGGGTGCAGGCCGTGGCGGAAAACAATTACGGCAGGCCAGACAGGGCTCTGGAATACCTGCAACGCATGAGCCGTACATTCAGTTATGCCCTGCCAGGCAGTATGTATGAAGTATCACCAGATTACGGGATGATCACCCAGGCCTGGAACATTTACAGTTTCGCAATTCCTATTGTACAGCAATTTTTTGGCATCCAGCCCCTGGCTTCCGAGAAAAAGGTGGTTATCCGGCCACAGATGCCCTCATCCTGGGATAATGCCTCGCTTAAGAACGTACTTATAGCGGGAAATGAAGTCTCGATTTTCTTCGAAAGCGGGGAAGACAGTAGTAGCTATCGTGTGGAACAAAGCATCCCCGGATGGAAAATTATGTTACAACTTCCCGAAAAGGAAGGCCGGATTTATGAGATTACCGCCGGCGATGTAAGTATAGAAGAACCTTCCGAAGGGTATAACATATATACCACTTCCGGGAAAGAGCTCAGCGTGCAGTGGAAAAATTAATAAGGGCAATGTAACCTGATATGGAAAAACCAGGGGCATCCTACACAATCACCGAAGCCAAGCTTAAAATGGAACGCTATTGCGCCTACCAGGAACGCTGCCACCAGGATGTTTCCATTAAACTCAGGGCTATGCGGATGATCCCGGAAGCTATTGATCAGATCATAGTCCACCTCCTAAAATTCGACTTCCTTAACGAAGAACGATTCGCGAGGACTTTTGCGCGGGGGAAATTCCATCAGAAGAAATGGGGCAGGCGGCGGATTGTAAGGGAACTTGAACAGCGGCAGTTATCCAAATACAATATTCAGGCGGCCCTCAGCGAAATTGAGTCGGAACCATATGAAGACACCCTGCATGACCTGGCGTTGAAAAGGCTTGGCCAGATCCGTGAAAAACACCCTTTAATCCGTAAACGAAAGCTTGCCGATTACCTGTTATACCGGGGTTGGGAACCCGGGCTGGTTTATGAAAAAGTGCAGGAACTGGTGAAGTAGGAACATCAAATTACAAATTCCAG
Source organism: uncultured Flavobacteriaceae bacterium (assembly GCA_964434565.1). GTDB lineage: Bacteria > Bacteroidota > Bacteroidia > Flavobacteriales > Flavobacteriaceae > Zeaxanthinibacter. The sequence goes on from CAYSVQ010000210.1 coordinate 19,783, forward strand.
ATTACAAATTCTTAAATGAGAGTGGATACGGGTTAAGGATCATGTTCTTAGGTACCGTACGCCTTTCCTCGAACTTCGTTGCACAATCTGTTAAATGGTACTCCTTTCCAGGAGCCTGTGAGTTCTTTTAACGGCCTCCGTGTTTTTCCACTCAATCCATTCTTTGCCCTTAATCTTCCGCATCAGGTTGTCGTAGTATCGCATGACCACTACATTATACAGAGCTCTGGCCAGGTTTCCCGGATTACGGGCTATGGCCCTGTGACTCATTGAAAATCCCGGGCTTATATAACGCATATAATGCCAGTAACCCTCAGGCATGTACAGTACCTCCCCATGTTCCAACTGGGTGCGGTAGCCCTCCGCCTGCTTCAGGGCGGGCCACCGATCAAGGTCGGGATTGGCAAAATCTATGCTCTCATGGGTAATCAAAGAATGTGGTACTTTATAAAGGTAAGGGGTTTGGGATTGAGGAAACAGGATACATTCTTTTTTCCCTTCAAAATGATAGTGGAAAATATTGCCGAGGTCGATATCGTAATGCATAAAAGTATAGGAGTCCTTCCCCCCGAAGAAAAGCATAGGCAAGCTTTTCATGACGGGCAATCCAAAATCCGGGAAATCAAAATCCTCCTGTAGTTCAGGCACTTCCTTCAGTATATTCCATAGAAAAATCCGGTATTTTGTGGGCTCCCTTTTGAGCAGGTCTATGTACTCAGACAATAGCATACGGGCATGTGCCTGGTTGAAACCATCCTTATGGTTTACCGGTCTGTTGTCATATAGTGGAACTTCCCTGTTGCCTGCGACCCTTTTCATATAATCGAGGTTCCATTTTGAGAAGGCCGGCCAATGGGAGACCTGGTGTTCCATCACCACGGGCAGCTGGGGTTTGTAGTAGCACTGGATGAACTCCTCTTTACTAAGACTTTTGACTCTGTCGATCTCCTTAAGTTTCAATGCGCAAAAGTTTAGTTTAGCTGCAGTTAAAGGTATAAAACTTACGGAGTTTCCTTACGATAAATTAACCTGTGCTTAAGAAAGGCCTGGAAGTTTAGATCTTTTGCTGGCAGCCTCGTTCCTCTCGATTTGATGGCCCGGGCGTGTCCACCTGGGTTTTTCTCCAAGATGGTGTAAGGCAGATTCGTTCTCTTCAACCGTTCGGGGTTGTGGGGCTTTTACAAAAGGCTTCTGCGGGCTTAGTCCCAGAAGTTTAAACATTTCCAAATCTTCTGCCACATCGGGGTTGGGCGTGGTAAGAAGCTTGTCGCCTGCAAAGATAGAATTGGCTCCTGCGAAAAAGCATAGTGCCTGGCCTTCACGGCTCATCCCCGTACGGCCAGCCGACAGGCGTACCTGAGTTTTAGGTATAACTATACGGGTAGTAGCCACCATCCGGATCATATCCCAGATAGGCACGGGCTCCATATCTTCCATGGGGGTGCCTTCCACAGCAACCAGGGCGTTTATGGGTACTGATTCAGGCTGCGGGTTCAACCTGGCCAGGGCAACCAGCATTCCCGCCCTGTCTTTCAGACTTTCGCCCATTCCGATAATTCCACCGCTGCAAACAGTTACATTGCTCTTTCGAACATTCTCTATGGTATCCAGGCGATCCTTAAAGGCCCTGGTAGAAATTACATCCTTATAGTAATCCTCTGATGTATCCAGGTTATGGTTATAGGCATATAATCCTGCTTCAGCAAGGCGTCCGGCCTGGTTTTCTGTTAGCATCCCAAGGGTACAGCAAACTTCCATCCCGAGTTTGTTGATGGTACGTACCATCTCGAGAACCTGGTCGAATTCGGCGCCATCCTTCACGTTCCTCCAAGCGGCTCCCATGCATACCCTTGAACTGCCTGATGATTTTGCCCTCATTGCCTGGGCCTTCACCTGGGGTACTGTCATAAGGTCATTCCCTTCAATGTTGGTATGGTAACGTGCGGCCTGCGGGCAATACCCGCAATCTTCCGGGCAACCACCGGTTTTAATGGAGAGGAGGGTAGAAACCTGAACGATATTCGGGTCATGGTACTTTCTGTGAACCGTGGCAGCATCGTATAACAATTCCATCATGGGCCTGTTGTAAATATCAAGGATCTCTTCCTGGGTCCAGTTATGTCTTTCCTCACTCATATTGATGGATTATAGCTCAAAAATAGCTGATATTGATCATTAATTCCAAGAATGCAGCTTCAAATTGATATGAAGGCGCATCATCACTTTTTCGCGGGCGCGGCCTTAAGCAATATGCTTACAGCATTCCCACCAAAACCCACCGCGTTCACCATTACCCTGCTAATGGTTTCCGGGGCGTGCATATCTTCCAGATAGGGAATCCCGACATATACCCGGTGCCGGAGCATAAGGATAGCCATTTCCAGGCTTAGCATACCCGAAGCCCCGAAGGTATGACCTATTTTCCATTTGTTTGTGGTGAGTGCCGGCAACCTGCTCCCAAATACTTTTTCTACTGCCTTGAATTCCGCAAGGTCTCCTTTTACAGTTCCCGGGGCATGCATGACCAGAACATCTACCTTTTCCGGGGCCAGTTTACCCAGGGCCATGCCCATAGATCTCTGAAAGCATCGTGCATCGGTTGACAGGGATACACTGTGCTCGAGAATTTCGGTAGCATAGCCCACCCCTTCCACTAAGGCTATGGCACTTTCAGAAACACCTGCCTCCAGGCAGGCCACGGAAGCACCTTCCCCCAGTACCATGGAATTTGCGGTTTTCTGCAGGTCTAATGCCCTGCAAGGGTAGGGCTGGATTACAGTGGCTGGCTGGGCAGCGTATATTTTTAACGCCTTCATCTGGGCAATAGTAAATGAAGTGAGCGGGGCCTCGCTTCCCCCTGCTATGAACCTGGTGGCCATCCCACTCCGAAGCCAGGCAATGCCGTTGAGGAGCGCATGCAGGGCAGTAGAACAGGTAATGGAATGGGAGATCTCCGGCCCCCGTGTCTGAAGGTCATGGGCAACCCATGAGGAAATATTACCGAGGGTTGTGGTTGGAGACGCCAGAGCAGAAGTGCTCTTCACCCTTAGAAACTCCGTATGGTAGTGTTCAAACAGGCCGGTGGCTCCCCGTGAAGAGCCAATATTGATCCCAAATGAGCCGCCACGCTCCCATCCGGCCATATCCAAGGCTCTGCGTGCAGCCAGAAGCGCGTACTTCACACTATTATCCAGTTTGGAATAGAGATGTTCTTCCTCTCCGATTCCCTGCACCTGATTTTGCACTTTAGACGGCAGAGTGGCCACCCAATGGCTCTGTACCCTGCCAAAATCCTGTGGCACCAGTAAATGACCAGGCCGCATATAAGCCTCCCATGCTTCCTCAAGGGAGCTACCCAGTGGGGATATGGAACCTAACGCGGTTATGGAGACAGGGGTGTTCACTATTCCTGAAAGGTTTCCAGGGCTGCCTGAATACTCTCGTAAACCTGTTGTAGTTCGCTATCCGATATGCAGAATGGTGGCAGGATATATATAGTATTCCCTAGCGGTCGCAGGTACACGCCACGATCCATAAAATAGGCGTACAGGCGATCTCTCTGACGTCCGTAACGTTCCATGGGCAGGTTAAGGTCGAGGGCGAATATAACCCCGCACTGGCGAGTAGTTGCTACCAGGGGATGAGCTTTAATCGCTGCTTCAAAATTAAGATGTTCCGCCTCTATACGCTTTATTTGCAAGCGGGTCTCCTCCGAACGTAACAGGCTGATGCCGGCGAGAGCTGCAGTGCAGGCAAGGGGATTGGCCGTATAGGTATGTCCGTGGAAAAGACCTTTTACAAGTTCGTTGCTGTAAAACGCCTGATATATTTTTTCACTGCAGCTCGTAACCGCCATTGGCAACAACCCGGCTGTAAGGGCCTTGGAAAGGCATACAATGTCGGGCTTGGTCTGCAGCTGGTCTGATGCGAAATATGTTCCGGTCTTTCCAAAACCGGTCATTACCTCATCGGCAATGGTTAGCACCCCGTGTGATTGCAACATGGCAAGAATCTGGTCAAGGCCGGTAGCAGAATGCATTTTCATTCCCGCAGCCCCCTGAACCAGGGGTTCATAGATAAAAGCAGCCAGGTCATTATGGGCCAGCCGTTTTTTAAGGCTTGTTAAAAGCTCCCCTATATTGCTTTCGTCCGGAACCGGGATTCGTTCCACCTTCAGGAAAAAATCCTCGAAGGGCCCATTGTAGACCGAGAGGCCGGAAACCGACATAGCACCAAAAGTGTCGCCGTGAAAGCCGTTCTCAAAGGCAAGTAAAACCGGTCGCTTCTCACCCTGGTTGACAAAGTACTGCAGGGCCATTTTAATCCCGATCTCTACTGCGGTTGACCCATTATCCGAATAAAATACCTTTTGTTGACCGAAGGGAAGGATCTCCATCAGGGCTTCAGCCAGGGCCACCGCCGGTTCATGGGTGAAACCTGTAAAAACCACCTGGTCTAGTTGCTGCATCTGCTCCCACACTTTTTCCAGAATATATGGATGGCAATGCCCGTAAATGGAGGTATACCACGAGGCAATACCGTCTATATAACTTTTCCCTTCTTCGTCAAACAACAAGGCACCTTTAGCCCTGCTGATCGGCAGACTGTAGGGCTGCAGCTTGTGCTGGGTAAGCGGGTGCCACACATTGCGGTTGTCGCGATCCGAAATTGAATCCAAAACGGGGGGTTTCAAAAGGTTACTTTTTAACGATGCTGCAAAGATGGGAAAATATTAATTGATGCGGCATGTCATTCCTTTCGCACATCTGACTAAAATTTATATCTTTCTGCGGTTTTAAAATCCCCCGGGAACAGGCTGATACCAGAAAACTTAATCCCTAAGGGGAAAAGTTCACTATGTTCGCGAAATACCTCTACACTCAGCAATCTGAAGCCAAATGGCTCAAAGACCGGAGCGTTTTCCTGTTCCTCGTCTTGCTGGCATTTATTGTGAGGCTGCCGTTTTTTTTCAGGGATTACATAGACAGGGACGAAAGTACCTTTATTTTGATGGCCGAATCCTGGCTGAACGGGCATCTGCCATATACGGAACTATGGGACCTTAAACCCCCGCTCGTTTACCTGTTATTTGCCGGAGTGATGTCTGTTTTCGGCAAAAGTTTTATCGCCATCCGAATGGCAGGCGTCCTTGCAGTGGGCATCACGGCTTTCTTCACTTATCTGATGGGCAAACAACTTAGCTCAAAGCGAATGGGCCTGCTTACTGGAGTTGTATGTGTCTACCTGCTGAGCCTTTTTGGCAGCTTGCAAGGGGTGATGTCTGAGCACCTCAGCATGATTTTTTTTATGCCCGGACTTTGCCTGCTCATTAACCAAAAGAACCTATTGCATATGTTATTTGCGGGCTTTTTTATGGGCGCCGCAATTATGATAAAGCTCAATCTGGCATATGCCGTAGCCCTGCCGATCCTCTTCCTGATCTCGCAGGGGATAAGGAACAGGCAATCTCTGAAAGGATTCATTGAGGCAACGGTTTTCGGTTCAGGACTTCTGTTTGTAATATTCCTTTGCTGGCTACCCTATGCCCTGGAAGGCTTCTCGCGGCTTTGGTGGAATTCCGTGGTCCTTGCCCCATTGGAATATACCGAAGCAAGGAGGTATTCGCTATTGAAACTGGCGCCCATAGCAGTTTTCACAAGCCTGTTCTTTTATATTGCTTTCAAAAGGAAATGGCTCCCACCCCGGAATCAGGCGGTGATGCTGCTGAGCCTTGCAGTTATAGGGATAGTCCTTTCCTTTATACAGGGAGGACGGGTAAACGGGCATTACCTCATACAATTTCACCCATCTTTCCTGGTCCTGACAGGAATCGTCATGTTTCAGGCGCTGCCTCCACTGCCGCTAAAATGGAAGCAGTGGGGATTACTGCTGTTTTTGCTTCTCCCAATAGAATCCTATAAGGAATATTACGATGTTGTACGGTATAAGATTGAAAGGGGTACTTTTTTTAACGGGGAGGGGTTCAGCGTTCCGGCGTATCTTGTGGAAAACAATATGGAAACAACGGATGTCTTCTTCCTGGAATACCATATAGGTTACTTCTTACTCCCGGCCAATCCGCCTACCATGGCGGCAACCCACCCCAGCAACCTGTGCCGGGATGAACTGTTCCGTTTTTACGACAACCCAAGGGAAACCTCCATGGAGGAACTGGCATATATTATGGATGCATTACGTCCAGAAATCGTTGTTACCAGATATGAACGCAGGATCTTCGATGAGAAAGAAGAAGCGGAAAACCAGTATATGGTAAATTACCTGCAATCCCATTATGAAGTGGTGGCCCTGGTAGACAGGGCTGAGATCCGCAGGCGACTATAGTGAAAGTATTTTGGGGGTCAGGTCCTTTGCATAAGCACTTACGATTTTCCGGGTGAATATTTTTTCGTTAACGATCCTTCCCAATAGTGGCACCCCCGCCTTTTGCAAAATGATCTGCTCAGTGGCAGGGTTCTCATTCCCGTTAAAAAGCAGGCAGGAGGGTATTCCCTTTTGTTTCAGGCATTCTAAAGTAAGCAGGGTATGGTTAATACTACCCAGGTAATGGCGGGAAACCACTACAACTTTATAATTCGGCTTGATCAGGTCCAGGATGGTATCCTCCTCATTAAGGGGAACCAGCAAGCCACCTGCGCCTTCAATTACAAGGTGGTTTTCTGTTTTAGGTTCCCGTATCTGGCCAGGGTTGATTCGGATACCTTCTAAAGCTGCGGCGGCATGGGGGCTAATCGCGTGATTCAACGCATAGGCATTATCGTGAACTTTGCTAAACCGGTTACTTAGCAGCCCCTTTACCCTCATACTGTCTGAATCATCCAGGTCTCCTGCCTGTACAGGTTTCCAGTAATCAGCTTGCAGGGCTTCCGTGATTATCGCCGCGGCAATTGTCTTCCCAACCCCGGTTGAGATCCCGGTAACAAAAATACGCTTCACGGCGTGGAGGGTTTGGTGATCATCTCACATTTGAGGCATCTGTACTTCCGTGGTTCGAGAAATGGGAAGAGTTTATGCAGTAATTTCTTCCTGCTGTAGTAGACTTCAGACCTTTGTGCCTTACAGTTAGGGCAAACTACCGGATTTCCTTGATCATCTACGGCATAAGCGCGTAACTCGTTATAAATGAAAAGTGCCCTTTCCCTGTCGCGGGAATATACCTGCAACTTTACCCCGCCAATAGCCGAACTTATCAGGGGATCGGTATTAAGGGTATATTCGTCCCTCAGGAAAACGGGAATGCCTTCAGATTCGAGCTTGGCACGGATGATCTGCACATCTGCCACGTATTCAAAGGCCCCTATGGTAAAAAACTCCTGTTCCATTTCTAATCCAATAAAAATTGCAACGCCACCAGAACCTGCTCCATTTCCGGCTTGCTATTAAAGCTGTGCAGGCAGAACCTGAGTCGTTCCTGCCCTGCGGGTACTGTTGGTGAAAGGATTGGCCGCACATCAAAGCCTTTCTGTTTCAAATGTTCTGAGGCCTGTCTTACAAACGTATTCCCCGGCATCAGGCAGCAATGAATGGACGAACGGCTTGGAATAAAATATTTATCCAGTTTAAGGGAATTAATCGCCTGCCTGAAAATACGGATATTCTCCCGGAGCTCCTTTTGTTTTTTCTGGCCACTTCCTGTGGCTAAATAGTGGTGGGCCGCCAAAAGGGTGGCCACACAATGGGGGGGCATGGCGGTGGTATAAATAATACTGCGGGCATAATTCAGCAGGTATTCTTTTAGCATTCTATCCCCTACAATGGCTGCCCCATGTGCTCCCATGGCCTTACCGAAGGTAATAATACGCGCAAACGCCTGCCCGTTCAGCCCCAGTTCCTGTAACATCCCCCGGGCCCCGGTGCCGTGCACCCCCAGAGCATGTGCTTCATCAACTACCAGGCGACAACCGAACGCCCGGCAAAGTTTTGACATTTCACTGAGGTCGGGCGAATCGCCATCCATAGAAAATACTGATTCGGTTACTACATATACTTCTGACGGCCCTTTACCACCCTCCTTTTCTTTGCCGGCAGAATTGGTTCCACTCTCTAATTGAGCTTCCAACCCTTTCAGGTCGTTATGCCGGAATTTATAACTCCTTGCCAATCCCATACGCATACCATCGCGAATACTGGCGTGAACATATTCATCGTAATACACAATATCGCCCCGCTGTGGTACCGATGCAAAAAACCCCATGTTTGCATCATAGCCCGAATTAAAGACCAGTGCCGGGGCACCATGCAAGCCTTCAAGTAAGGACTCCAGGGTAGCATACAATTCATAGTTACCGGTGAGCAGTCGTGAGCCCGTGGCACCGTTGAGGTTTCCGGAGGCACTATCCATTAACTGGTCCGCCCAGGAGTATATCCCTTCATTCCCTGCCAGACCCAGATAATCATTGGACGAAAAATCTACCAACCCGGCAGGCTCCTTCAAGCTACGCAGGGCATCGACGGCCTTTCGTTCAGCGAGTTTTTCGGCGAGTTTTTGTGGAAAATCCTCCATAATCCCAAAGGTAGTATATACTGTTTTTATACCACCGATTAGTTAGTATATTCGTATCTCAAGTGAGATTAATTATGTGGCTATTACGAATTGCGCTTGTATTGTTCCTGCTACCTGGATTTGCCGGGTCTCAGAGCATAAGTTATACCATTTCCTTCCCCAACGCGGTACACCATGAAGCCCTGGTTACAGCAAGTTTCTCCGGTGTACAAACAGATACCCTGGATCTGAGGATGAGCCGTACCTCACCCGGCAGGTATGCCCTGCATGAATTCGCGAAGAACGTTTACGGTCTTGAGGCAACAGACGGGAACGGAAAAATACTTCAGGTCTTCAGACCAGACCCTTATTCCTGGCAGGTGGTTGGGCATAATGGCAGGGTGAATGTGCGATATGTTTTGTACGCAGACCGGGCTGATGGTACTTATTCTCAAATTGACGAAACCCATGCGCACCTTAATATCCCCGCAACCTTTATGTATGGCCCTGCCTTTTCGGAAAGCCCCCTCGAACTTACCTTTAATGTGAGGGAGGACCTTAACTGGAAAGTAGCCACCCAGCTTCCCCGGGTTTCAGGCAACACATATACCGCCCCTAATCTGCAGTATTTTATGGACAGCCCCGCGGAATTAAGCGATTTTTCCATCCGGGAATTCCCTGTCAATTCCAATGGGGCCTCCTATACCATACAATTTGTACTGCATCATTACGGGCAGGAAAGCTCCATCGACACCTATGTGGAACAGGTAAAGAAAATTGTGGAGGAAGAAAAAGAAGTCTTCGGGGAGTACCCCTCCTTTGACTATGGGCGCTATACCTTTCTTGCCTGTTACCTCCCCCATGCTTCGGGTGACGGAATGGAACACCGCAACTCAACTGTATTAAGCAATCCCCGCACTTTGGAGGAAGGAGGCATGAGCGGGAATATCAGTACTGTTTCGCATGAATTCTTCCACGCCTGGAATGTTGAACGTCTACGGCCTGCATCGCTGGAACCCTTCAACTTTGAGAATGCCAACATGAGTGATGCCCTGTGGTTTGCTGAAGGGTTTACAAGTTATTATACTGACCTGATACTATGCCGGGCAGGGATTATTAGCCCGGAAGACTATGTGGAAGGTTTGACGCCGTCCTTTAATTATGTCTGGAATTCCCCGGCCAGGGATTACTTCAACCCCATTCAGATGAGCACCCAGGCACCCTTCGTGGATGCGGCAACCTCAGTTGACCCTGTTAACCGCGAAAACACCTTTATTTCCTATTATACCTACGGAAGTATGCTGGGGCTGGCTCTGGACCTTTCCCTGAGGCAGCAGGGTCTTACCCTGGACGGATATATGAAACTGCTCTGGGATATATTTGGAAGAGACGAACAGCCATATACTGTCGCAGACCTGCACAATAGTCTGAACCTATATGCCGGAAAAGCTTTCGGAGACCATTATTTTAATCAATTTATCTACAAAAGCGGCATGCCAGACTTCGAGGCTTTGTTTCAAGACGTAGGTATTGTATTAAAGCGGAACGAGGAGGCTGCCTGGCTGGGGATATCAACATCAATTGGGGAAAACGGGATGCCGGTAATTGGGAATAATACCCTCAGGGGAAGCCCTGCCTATTTGGCCGGACTGGAAAAAGGAGATACCCTGCTCTCGTTCAACGAAATCCCGTTGGAGGCGGAAAAATCACTGCTGCCGCTATTCCGGGCGGGCGACAGCCTGCGCGTGCGGTACAGGAGCAGGGGCCTGGAGCGCAATACTATCGTGGTAGCTGTTCCTCATCCTTCATATTCGATCAGCCTTGCGGAAAATCATAGGGAAACCCTTTCCGACGAAATACTTAAGGCCAGGAAATCCTGGCTTGGACTCTAAGAGATGGAACTGAAGTATCAACAGGCATCCGGAAGGACTCATCTACAACAAATCCTGGACCTTCAGCGCAACAATCTGCCTGAAAACCTCAGCCCCGCCGAAATAATGGATGAAGGGTTTGTAACAGTCCGGCATAACCTCTTATTGCTCGAGCAAATGAACAATGTTTGTGGGCATATAATCGCGATGGAGAGGGACATACTGGCGGGTTACGCCCTATGTATGCACCCTGACTTTGCTGATGCCATCCCGGTTTTGCAACCCATGTTTGCTGAACTGAAACATATACTTGAGCCCAACACACAACTTATGGTAATGGGGCAGGTATGTGTTGCCAAACCGTATAGGGGGCGCGGGGTTTTCAGGGGGCTCTACACCAGCATGCAACAATACCTTCAGAAAGATTATAACTGGATAATAACAGAGGTGGATGTTACGAATACCCGTTCCCTAAAGGCACATGCTGCTATTGGTTTCAAAAACCTTAGTGCATACCATTCAGGGGGACAAGACTGGGAAATAATCGGCCTCAACACTGCCACGGCAGGCTCAGATACCTACAGGCTATAGGTCTTTCTGCAGCCTTCCGATAAAACCGGCATACCATTGCCCAGACGATTTAACGATACGCCTCTGGCTGGGAAAATCGGTATAAACCAGTCCAAAACGCGGGAAATATCCCTCTGCCCATTCAAAATTATCGGTAAAGGTCCAAACGAAATAACCGTATACCGGGGCTCCCTCTTTTATAGCCCTGTGCACTTCTTTCAGATACTCCTGCAAGTAAGCCAGCCGTCTGGGATCGTGAACCCTGCCATCTTTAAGTTCATCCTTAAATGCTGCCCCGTTTTCGCTAATAATAATATTGCGCACCCCGTGATACGCGCTAAATGCCTTAATCATATAATACATACCCTGTGGATACACCTCCCAGTCCATAAGGGTAATGGGGACATTCCTTTTGGGGGCCTTTACGATCCGGGCGCGAAGGTATGGTACAAAACAGCTGTGGGCTACCACCTCACGGGTATAGTTCTGGAGACCGATAAAATCAAAATCAAATTTAGCCAGCGACATGTCATTTGCCTGTACGAAAGGCTCCATTCTTTTAAGTAAATCCAGGGTTTCTATAGGATAACCCAACCCCAATGCCGGTTCAAGGAAGAGACGGTTAAGCAGGGCGTCGGCCTTTGCCGCTGCCACCCTGTCTTTTTCGCCGGAGGTGCGCGGGCTGATATGGGAACAGGAAAAAGTTGTACCTATCAGGGATTGGGGACTTTCCGATTTAACCACCCGGCCACCGGCAGCCTGGCAAAGTACAGCGTGGTGTGCCGCAGGCAGGAAATTCTTTAACCCTTTTTCCCCGGGGGCATGTACACCAAGGAAATACCCGGCTCCTGTAAAAACCATGGGTTCATTAAGTACCATCCAGTGTTTCACCCGGTCGCCATAACGACGGGCACATAGCGCGGCATAGTCGGAAAACCATCCAACGATATCCCTGTTCCGCCAGCCGCCTTTGTCCTGTAAGGCCTGGGGCAGGTCCCAGTGATAGAGCGTAAGCCAGGGGGTAATGTCCCTTGCCAGGCAGGCATCAAGCAAACGGTCATAAAAATCAAGCCCTTTCAGGGATACGGCTCCTTTTCCATCCGGCATCACCCTGGACCACGCGATGGAATACCGGAAATGGGACAGGTTCATTGCCTGCATCAACCCGAGATCTTCCGGGTAACGATTGTAAAAATCGCAGGCGATCTGCCCGTGATGTCCGCGGAAAGTAGTGCCTCTTTGCAAGGTGAATGTATCCCAAATGGATGGACCTTTATCGTCCACATCAAAAGAGCCTTCCACCTGGTAGGCTGCACTTGCCACCCCCCAGGCAAAATCCGTTCCGAAATCCGCGGGGTTCAGTGGAAAAGTTTCTTCAGAAGTTGGTTCCGCCATAAGTAAGTGGTAAGCGGGGCATCAAAGCAGTTTCAAGGACCTGGTCTATGATTTGTTCGGTATAATCGGGATAATTGACCGCCACCCGAAAATCCCCATCGACCCACTCCTGAAGGCGGTGGAGATGTTTGCGTTTCAGCGATTTTAGAGCAGGCACCTCCATATCGCGGAGGGCAGCCATATTGCATTGCTGTTCATATTGATGCTTCATGGGGATCACCATCAGTTTTTTATTGAGGTACAGGGCTTCGGCAGGGGTCTCGAACCCGGCTCCGCAGAGAACGCCCATGCTGGTAGCCATACTTTGTATAAAGGCAGCGTTTGATACCTGCCTGATAACGATGTTTCCCGTTTCCCTTGACCTCGTGCTGTGTTTCGAAAATACTTCCCAGCTGGCATTTTTTATTCGCGAAAGGATTTTTACAAGCTTCTCCTCGCTGTAAGAGGGGAGGTAAACCGTATAATGGTTTCCATTAACGACCCGGGCCTGCCTGATCTCCTGGCGGATCACCGGGGTAAATATATTGGGTTGATAGGCTTTAAAGTGGAAGCCAAACCCGAGTGACCCCGGGGCATACTTCCGGAGGATGAGCGCTCCCAGCGGATCACCTTTACGGGGCTTGGGCGATCCGTCTGCAAGTACCGCCACCTGGTGGCTCAGGCTCACACAGGGATGGTTCCTTTTTCTGCAGGCCCAGGCAGATACCGGTTCAAAATCACTGATTACAAGATCATACCGATGTACCGGCAAATCATTTACTTCCCGCTGCAAGCGCCGGGCATTTGCCATGAGGTAGGTTTTCCACACATCCACGCCCCCACTTTCCCCGAAAATAAAACTTAGGCCCCTTAGCCGGAACGTAACGGGGTAAGGAAGCTGAACATCGGCCTGTGTTCCGCTTACTAGGATATCCAGGCTGTCTGCTCTTCTGCTGAGGATTGGAATAATGTCCCTGGCACGGCTTATATGGCCATTGCCTGTTCCTTGTATGGCATAGAGAATTTTCATAGTTAACAGCTTATCACAGCATTAAAGCAGGCTAATTTCCGGAAGCTGCCATTCCTCCCCGGAATTCACGAACAAGGTTACGGAAGAGCAGCTGGGTTTCCATCTCCTCTTCCTCAATTACAGACACAGTCTCCACGTAATTCTTCAGAGCCGTATCCTGTTGGTACCGGTATAACCGCCATTTTTTCCTATGGTATTCAAGGGCTGTAAGATTTTCTATCCAGTCGCCTGAATTTAAATAGGTAACGGAACCTGTATCGGTGGTAATGGTTTTTATCTCCGGCTGGTGAATATGCCCGCAAACGACATAATCATACTGGTTCTCTATAGCGATATCTGCAGCTACCTTCTCAAAATTATTAATGAATTTTACAGCTGATTTCACGCCGTTTTTTATTCTTTTTGACATGGAAATAGGTCCATATCCCAGTTTCACACCGCAATAGTTTACGATACGGTTAAGCAGGATAAGGAAGTCATAACCCATGGCACCCAGCTTTGCGATCCATTTGGAATGTTGCATCGTAACATCAAATACGTCGCCATGGAAAAACCAGGCCTTTTTGCCATTCAGGTTTAATACTACCTTATTAGTGATACAGAATGAACCGAGGCGGAACCCTACAAATTTGCGAAGGAGTTCGTCATGGTTGCCGGTAACATAATGAACCCTGACGCCTTTTGCAGACAAGTCCATAATATGCTTTACAACCTTCATATGAGATTTGGGCCAGTATCGTTTGCTGAATTGCCAGATATCAACGATATCTCCGTTCAGAACTACTTCTTTGGGTTTAATGGATTTGAGGTATTTGTGCAATTCCCTGGCATGGCAGCCGTAGGTTCCGAGGTGGATATCTGAGAGGACCACCAGGTCTACAGCTCGTTTTTTCATGGAACAGGCACCGTTGGTTGGCTTCTTAATTTTTTGTATTTAAGAGGCGAATAATAGGTCCCCAGCAATTTGATGCGCCATTTCGTATTCCAGGAAGATAGGAGATACCTGATTGATTTCATGGACCGGGAAATTATTAACGCAAAGTTGCGTGTTTTCCATGACCCCACTGTGAGTTAAAATTTATCTTTTCGTTACCAGATTGTTAGCCGGCATTTATGTACAGAGGCCCGGAACACTTGCGGATACTATCATCCCGTTGCCGGCACACCCAATGAATTGTACTGGAACAGCCGTAGTTACGATTTTATGGTCTGGCCGTTTTTAACGATCTTTGCAAATAAAAACGAGCTATGGTTATTTACCTGGACATGGATGAAGTACTGGCTGATACCTATGGGGCACATATAGAAATCTATAACAGTGATTTCGGCGAGAATCTTTCCCTGGAGGAATGTATGGGGCGAGAAGTATGGCAGTGCGTCCCGGAAGAAAGGCAGCAAAGTGTGCGTGATCATGCGAGGGGTGAAGGCTTTTTCAGTGCACTGAAACCTATAGAAGACAGTATCAGGGTGGTAAAGGAACTCCACGGGAAGTACGAAGTGTATATAGCTTCGGCGGCCATGCAATTCCCTAATAGTCTCAGAGAGAAAAGCGACTGGCTTGATAGCTATTTCCCCTTCATCTCCTGGCAACACCGCATCCTGCTTGGGCATAAACATGTTCTGCAGGGCGACATCCTGATAGACGACCGTTCCTACAACCTGCAGCGGTTTAACGGAAGGCCGTTGTTGTATACTTCGCCCCACAACATACACGAAAACCATTTTGAAAGGGTACACAACTGGCAGGAAATTGCAGGGCTGCTGCTTTAACCCTGCAAATAATAAAAAGTCCGGCAAAATGCCGGACCTCATATTCTGATTTACCTGCTAAAAAGGCTTGTATTCAAAGCGCTGGCCCCCTACAGAGGCGTCGGCCATCAGGCCGGCTTTGGGCAGGGCGAAGACCGCTACCCCATCTTTATACTTTGCATTGAAGGCAATCCCGCTCTTTAGTGCAACAGCCGAAGTTTCGGCAGAAAATTCGTAGTTCTCCGACTTAAACCGCTCCAGATCTACCGGGGTTTCAAAGAAAATTACCTCAATTATGGCCTGCCCCCCTGCCTGAAAACCTATATTAAGCTTTTTAAGGTCGGCCATCCCAACAGCCGTACCATTTTCATAAACTACCCCATTACCCGAGGCACCGCCAACAATAAAGCCCCCTTTGCCAACATTAGGGAAGATCACATATCCGGCGCTGTTTTCGAAAAATTCCTCGAGTCCAGAATTGGCATTAAGAAGCATACTTTTTGCTTCTGAGGCATCTTCCATTATCTGCTTATCCTTGCGTGTCTGGGAATAGGTCGTGCCAAAGGTGATAAGTAGCCCGGCAACCAAAAGATTTCTGAGAGTTCTCATGTTATATTTAATTAAATTCCTTTTAATAAAAGATAATATGCAAAATTAATAATCCCAAGGAATGAAGTCCTAATATTCAGGGAGAATTTTCATGTGCTACTTTTGTGAATTCCTCTGTAACGGAGCGGAGAATTCCGCCACGCATTACATGGGTAAGCGAGCGCAGGTTACCGATATCCGCTGCCGGGTCCTTTTCTGTCACCACCAGGTCTGCCTGCTTTCCCGCTTCCAGGGTGCCGAGGTCGCCCGCTCGTTCCATGGCTGCAGCCCCATTACGCGTAGCCATAACTAATAAGTCGGCAGCCGGGATACCTGCCTTCTGCATGGCTTCCAGTTCATCGAAAATAGAAATCCCATGCAGGGTCCCCGGATTTCCCGCATCAGTACCTGGCGCGATACGGATACCGCTTTTGTAAACTTTCATCAGGTTCAGAGCCATGATACTGTCGGTAAAGCTGATATAACGTTCAATCCCGGGCAAACCGTTCCTCAGGGTGGTAGTGTCTATTAACGATGCGAAGCCCATAGCCCCTTCGAGCAGGGACTTGGTGTGTGCATCCACAACCCCGTTGGGGTCCTGTATTTCAAAGCCGCCCTCGAGGATGGCTTTATAAGTATTATAATAACCCCTGAGCACCACCAGGGTAGGGATATAGATCACTTCCTGCTGCGTGGCTTTTGCCAGGAATTCCACATCCAGTTCCCTATCTTCCACACTGTGAACCAGCAGCCTGGCCCCTAAATCCAGAGCGGCTTTCGCCTGATCGAGTGTGGTCGCATGTACTATGAGTTTGTTACCCCTTGTTTTGGTTTCTTCTGCCACTGCCCTGAGGCTGGCCATAAATTCCGGATCCTGCAGGTTAATCTGCCAGATCTTAATGCCAGTGGAGCCTGTAGCCGTGTTGAGGACTACCACATTCCGGCCGAATTCAGGAGTGGTCAGTTCCAACAATTGCTTCCCGGAGGGAGTGTTAAAGGTTTCCAGCGCGTCCTGGGGGGTGGGCGTTAACAAAGGTCCTGCGGCCGCCACGTGGGGTGCCATTAAATTATTCTCCGCGGATTTCTGCTGGCCGATACTCCATGGAAAACCGCCCACATCGTAAACGGCGGTAACCCCGGACCGCAAATATGCCTCATAATAGGGCTCCGGCCGGGTTTGCAGCCGCGCCTGCAATTCTATGTAATCTATGGAATCCCGGATGTCGAGCGCATCAGGCCTCCCGTCTACAAAACCTGTCTGCGAAAAATGTACATGGGCATCCACAATACCGGGACAAATATATTTTCCACTGAGGTCCTTAACTTCGGTGTCGGAGGGAATACCAAGGGAAGAATCCCCTATGGCTTCTATTCTACCATCCCTTACAAGCAGGGTACCATTCTCAAGGCGGTTCCCGTTGCCGTCGAAGATAGTAGCTCCTTTAAGGGCTATCAGACCGGAGGTTTTGGCTTCAGGCTGATGGCAAGACACTACAATCAGCAGACCAAATAAGAGTATTAATGCAAGTTTGCCCATTGGGGTGGCTTTAGGAAATGGTTTAGTTGCACCCCGCTGGAATGCACAAAGAAAGATACGGCAATTTTAAGAAAAACAGGCTGCCGCCCCCCGGACGGATTTAGGAACCTGACTGCTATTTATTTGTGGACATTTCACGACGGGAGCTTGTTTTACCCCTTGTATCCCAGGCAGGCTGTCTGGCTCCTCGATTTCCTGATACTATGCTTCGGAGAAGTGCCCGTAATTCAAAAATTGCCGTTGGGGAAGTCAAAGTACCAATTCGTCCAATACGTCTTGCAGGGACCCGCTAAAAATCTTTTATTCGACCGATTGTTCAAAACGGTTGATGGTTTTCTTAAACCTTTTGTCATCCTACAGGATAGTCACTGTCATTGAAAAGCTAATTCAACCAAACCCGAACCAATAAAACCATAAGAATGAAGAATTCAAACGATACCGTAGCACACAAGGGCATTATTATCCTTATTATTTTGACTGTAGCCGGATTTTCCACAATAGCCGCACAAAAAAACAATAGTAACAGGAATATCAAAATGTACTCCCAGGTTTGGCACGATATCCTTAACAATCGGAATCTGGAGTTGATCAACGATTCGAACTTCGATAAGGAAATCGTACTTATTGCAAAGCCGGAAAATATTGTGGGGATCGAAAATGTTAAAGCATACTACGGTAATTTCCTAACCGGCTTTTCGGATATCCAATTCGGAGTGGTAAAAATTCTGGGGCAAGGTGATGAAATCGTGAAACACTGGAATTTCAAAGGTACCCATACCGGCGAATTTTTCGGACTACCGGCTACGGGCAAAGCGGTTGATATTGATGGCGTAACCCTGGCCAAAATGAAAAAGGGCAAGATAAGCAGGGAGCATGATTTTATGGACAATATGCTATTCATGCAACAGTTGGGGGTCTTATCGAACCCCGGAAACCAGTCGGTTATCGACGGGGTCTACAAGGCGTTTGCAACAGGAGATATCCCTTCAGTACTTAATGCCATGGATGCCAATATAGTTTGGAATGAGGCGGAAGGGAATCCATATGCCGACGGCAACCCCTACATAGGCCCGGATGCTGTTTTAAACGGAATATTTGCCCGTATCGGCTCGGAATATGAATACTTCAGGTTGGCTGACATCCAACTTCATGAAATGGGGGGCAACCAGGTACTTGCCACTATGCGGTACCATGGAAAATTAAACAAAAATAACGTTGAGGTCGATGTTCAGGCTGCACATTTATGGACAATCAAAGAAGGTAAAATTATAAAGTTTCAGCAGTATGCAGATACCAGGCAGCTGGCGGAAGCCACTAATTGAACCTCCAAACTACTATAAGCCGGTTAAACTGGGTTGCCAGTGTCCGGGAAGTGCACATACTTGGCTATAATCGGTTCTGCCATGGTTTATAGAAAAACCCGGCCAGTTTTCCTTCAGGGTTAAGTACGGACCGGATCTCCACTCCCGTGCCGTTGGCACCAAACCTTCCCCTGAAGCGGTAGATCTCAAAAGGAGTTCCCTGAACTGGCATCAGCATTTCGTCGAATACCAATCCCTGGTATTCCCCGAACGAGCGGCTTAGCTGCGAATATGCCTGCTTCTGCACCGCTTCGCTCAGGCCGCTCCTCAAAGCGGCATCAGCCTCCCTTTCAGATAACGGATAAAAGCCTCCGCCCTGCTGGGCTGTCAGGACGCGGTCAGTAAGGCTGGTTACAAAAGCCAGACGCTGCTGGTTTATCAGGGCTTCGGGTACGCGTTCATACGAAATCGTATCCTGTGCATGGATAAAAAAAGGGATCAGTAATAATAGGAGTAAAATTCTTCTCATAGGCCTGATAATTTTACAGGAGTCAGGTCTTATTGCCCTTCAGTTCCAATTCGAGCGGTTGCAATTTCCCCCTGTCCATAACTTTTATAAATAGCTTCCCTTCATCCGGCTGGGCGCTGGTAGGGGTATAATACACTTTAAAAGATACACTTTTTCCCGGTGCGAGAACATAAGGTAATGCGAATGGGAAATCTACCTTGAATTCCATGGTAGGCGCGCTTAGCATGTACACGATGGGAATTCCCTGGGTTCCGCTGGTATTGCGAATTTCTACAGTTTTTGTTTTTGTGGAATATACCCGGGTGTTGCCGAAATCGATCTGCGATTCGGAGAGCGCGGCCTGCCCGGCCACTAAAGGAAGGTTGGCCGTTCCTGTGAGTCCCGGGATCTCATAGACCTCGAAAGAGTCGAGTTCGGGTGAGCCTCCTCTGTCGCCGCAGCCTGCAGCTATATAGAGGCTTGCCTCAGACAGTAATACCTGGGTTCCGTGCCGTCCCCTTTGCAGGGAAGGCAGGCTACGCCATTTACCTGTTGCTATATCAAGGGCTTCTGCTTCGGCATGGGCAGCTACCTGCGCTCCACTTTCACCCCCGATTATGATCACCTCATCACCAACAGCAACGGCAGTATAGCCGGCGCGTTGGGTGGGGATATCTCCTGTCGGCGAGGGGAGGGTACTCCATTTGCCTTGATCAAAATCGTAAATATCCGTTTCTGCGATGGTGGCTTCCAGGCCCTGTCCCAAATAGCCCGATTTTCGGCCCCCGGCAACTACCAGTCGATCGTTTAACACTGCAACCTGTATGTGGTCGCGTGCTCTGGGGGCATCCTGCAATTCCGTCCACTTATTGGTTGCAGGGTCAAATTCATCTAACCAGGAAACCCAGCCGGAAGTATGTCCGTTAACAATCCCGCATACCAGATAAATTTTATCGTTATAGGCCACCGCCCCGGCTGCTCCTCTTTGTCGGTGCGCCGGAATTTCAGGGCCTATGAGCCAATTATCCGTCAGGGGATTGTAAATTAAGATGTGTGTCAGTGGGGTTTCAGACGGCCATCCGCCCACCAATCCGCCCATCACATAGATCAGGCCCAAGTGGCTCACCGCCTGAAAGTGTGAGATCTCCAGGGGAACAGGCGCACCTTCCGACCAGGTTTTGGTAGCCGGGTCGAAGATCCCTACGGCTTTAATACCCCTGCCTCCAAGCAGGTAGAATTTATCCCCGACTTTAACAAAGGCATTCTCATGCCTCGGAACGGGGGAGTTAATGGCCTCCGGGGTCTGCCACTTGCCCTGGGCGCTAAGGCTTAAGGATACGAGCAGCAGACAAAAAATGAGCTGTATTTGAACAAGAGCTTGTAAACTTTTCATCGGTGGGTCAGGTTAGGGTACTAAACTACTAAAAATTGACTGAATACTACAGGATGCTGGTGTGTGGTGGTTTATCCGCAGAAAAGTTGCGGAATTGTCAGCCCTACTCGGGGCAGGCCTGTAATCGCGGACCTTCACCATTAGATATCCTGCCTATTTAACCAACCGCCACTTTTTCCTCGATTTCCGGGATAAGAGGTTGTCCGCTTCACGATCGCCCTTGAATTTTTCCTTTCCGGCATCCCATTCCAGTTTGCGGCCCAGGCGCCATGAGATCAGTCCGAGATGCATAGGGAGCGTCATGTCGCGGGCATAAGCGAGGTCCGATTCCGGTTTGGTACGGTTTTTTATGGCATTCACAAAATCCTGCTGATGCCCGGGTGATCGTGGGATAGTACTGGGTATTTCGGCGATATCCGTCATTTCTTCCCCGTTTATGGTGAGCTCACGGGTTTCATAATCGCAGACCAGCGTTCCCTTATCTCCTTCAAAATAAGCTCCTATATTTCTTTTCGCTGCTCCAGGAACCTGCGGCGGGGTGGTTGACCAGTAGAGCTTCAGGTTATCAAAGTCGTAATCTATCTCGATGTTGCCCGGGGCATCGGCAAAGCCTTCTGCCACATTCCCCCTGGCATCGATACTCCTGAGGCCTTTTGGTTGGGCGGCCCACCAGGCGATATCCGCTATATGACACCAGAAGTCTGCAAAAATACCGCCCGAATAGTCAAGGAAATAGCGATAATTAAGATGACAACGTTCCGGAATATAGTCGGTATAAGGCGCGGGGCCCAGCCAGAAGTCGTAGTTGAGCTGCGACGGCGGCTTTTGCACCCCCGAACTTTTCAGCAGTGGCGGAACACTGTCTTTCCATAGCCGGATAGTATGGACCTTTCCTATGGCTCCGGATTGTATAAGTTCGGCAATCCGATGGTAATTGTCTGTAGCATGTATTTGAGTTCCGAGCTGAAAAATACGTTGGTGCTTTTGTTGTTCCCGAAGCATCAACTGCCCTTCCTGCACATCAAAAGACAGGGGCTTCTCCCCGTAAACGTCTTTCCCGGCCTGGAAGGCCAGGGCGGCAATCTGGGCGTGCCAGTGGTCTGGGGTGGCGCAGGTGATGGCATCTATATCATCGCGGTCGAGGATCCGGCGGAAGTCTTCATAGCCAGCAACCTTCCTGTCGGGCTGCAATTCCTTCTCCATTCGCTTCAGGCTGGCAGACAGATGATGGGAATCCACGTCGCACAGAGCTGCGATTTCCACTTGCGGCAGGGCGGCAAACCATTGCATATGGTTGTTCCCCATGCCGTTCACCCCAATATGTGCCACCCGCAGTCTGTCGCTGGCAGCTACCTTTCCGTAAAGGGAAGGTAAAATAGTTAGGCCCAGCGTTCCCAGGCTGCTTTTCCTTATAAAGTCGCGTCTTTGGTTGGGAGTTGCTTTCATGAAGCATTGTTTAGTTTCCTTCTAAGCTAAGGAATTTTGGTTCAAGGTTCAAAGTTCAAGGGATAAGCATTGAGTATTCATACATCGTACTTGCCCAATTGCTACTGCTCCTGCCTACTTATAATATACTGTTACTTCCCTCGGCAGCGTAAAACTACAATATTAAAATCGCAGGATGAAGGGGTGTGCCAATCCCCTCCCCAGTTAAAATTAAGCTGTTTGCCTGTTGGAAAGAAGCAGGCACCTTGTTTCTATGTTTATGGAATGATTATCCTCGAATTAGTTTACATTTTTAATAGTTTATCTTGCTCTTACTGATAAACACATACACAAATCCACGAATACACTCTATTGCGGGGTGGCCAATCCCCTCCCCATTTCAAGATAGCCTTATTCCCTGCAATAAAAAAGCAGGGGTTAGTTCAGTCCTGGTACATGAATTTAACCAGGTTTTCCTTCACCTCTTCTTTTTCACCTGCTTCCTGATTACAATAAACAGTATGACGCCAAATGCCACCAGCACATATAATGGCCAAATGGTAACCAGCCCCAGGACAAATACCTGTAAGCCTTTCCAACCATTGCTCAGGGCGCTTAAAATTCGGTTTCCGAAACCGGGCCGCTGGCTATCGTCGAAAGTGTATGGCAGCATTTCGTAAAACGAGAGCTGCAAAGTACTCAGGCTTACCTGTTGGCTCAGATAATTGAACTGGCCTTGCAGGCTTTCTATCTCCGTGCGAACCTGGTTCAGCTGGCGTTCTATCTCCAGCATGTCTTTTATTTCAACTGCCTTGGCCAGCAAGTCGATATAACGCTGCTCCAGGGCTTCTTTATTCCTGATCCTTGTCTTCAAGTCGTAATAACGTTCTGTGACATCCTGTACATTGGTATACTTATGCTCAACACGCCCGGCCAGGTTGGAAAGGCTGTTGTACAGGCTGTCGTAACTGTCGGACGGTACGCGGATGGTCAGGTCGTACTGAATACGCTGCTCGGATTTGGTTTGGTTTTCATTTTCCACATATGCTTTAAAATCGGGTAGCAGGGCTTTTATTTTGTTATAGTCTGCATCAATGTCATCTGACTTGAAGGTCATCCCTCCGGTTTTAATATTCTTCTTGGTGATGGCTGTGACATCTTCCGTTGCCTGGATGCTTTCTGCCCTGGGGGCTGATTTCAGTTCCGGTGCCATTTCCGAAAATTCAGTATAGCCCGAGGCATCCTCCATTGGCCGCTCTTCGGTTGAAGGGCCTCCACACATCAGGAAGAATATAGACGGGAGAAGCAGAAATAGTGATTTCATAAGATTGATGTTTAATTATCCGGATTAGATGAACCAAAAGTATGCCATTTTTCATAACCGAAGTTAGATGTTCACTGTTGAGAATTATGAATAATGCGCATAGCAAAATAAAGAACCGGCATTCGCCTGACAGGCCAAAAGTAAAAAGGCAGCAACTCAGGTCTCCGGGGTATCATTCATAAGGCATATGAACTAATGCAAGTAGATTCGCTGTTGTGTTTTACCTGCTGCTTTATAGTGCCTGCCGGGCAGACTAATTAGTTATACCCTCCTGATCCATGGCCATTGGAGGTTTCCGATATTATTTTTTTGTAAACATTCTTTTATTTGTGTTCTTTATCCTCTCTTTGGGGGCGGGCTTGCCCTTGCCGGTTGTTAAGAGGTGATACAGACTGTCCTGCAGGTATTCAGACCATGCATGCGAACATGTTCCATAACATTCAATTTCGGGAATCAGACCATGGTGAGTAAAGAGGATCAGTGTTTGTGCTCCCCGGCTGGAGAATTCAAAACTTATTTTTGTGCCTGTCCATTCGTTTTTATCTTTTAGAAAACTCAAATTGCTGTCGATAACAAGC
This sequence comes from uncultured Flavobacteriaceae bacterium, assembly GCA_964434565.1. Classification (GTDB taxonomy): domain Bacteria; phylum Bacteroidota; class Bacteroidia; order Flavobacteriales; family Flavobacteriaceae; genus Zeaxanthinibacter. The sequence goes on from CAYSVQ010000210.1 coordinate 43,531, forward strand.
CAAACGATTTTTTCATAAGGAACTACCTCTGTTAATTTCTGTCTGGAATAATGCACATCTCCAAAACGAACCTCAAATTCGTCATTCAGACGTTGAGATTTTCCTTTGAAATTCTGTGTCCACCATCCGCAGACAGGATTGATGGCATCGTAAACTTCCGCGGGAGAACGATCGACAAATAGGGTTTTTGAAAAACTTTGATTTTCCATATCGTGCCTTTAACTTGAAACGTTCACCTGCTTGCTGTTATCGGAACAGGACACTACTTCAACTTCCATTTTTGTGCCAGGCGCGAATTAAAGCCGTCGCTTTCCCTTGGGTTAGGCTGTCCTTTACCTGTGGTGATCAGGCTATGGAGACTATTACTTATATAATTGGTCCAGGCTTCCCTGCAAACTTCAAAACATTCATATTGGGGTACCAGTCCGAGGTGGGTAAACCGCAGTTGAGTTTGATCACCGCTTTGAGAAATTTCAAAAATTATTTTTGTGCCCTCCCATTCGTTCTTGTCTTCTGTAAAACTAAAATAGTTTTCCAGAACAAGCCATTCAATTCTCGTGTTGGGAGTGCAATCAGTGATTCTTATTTTGCAGAAATGAACGTCTTTGTAGCGATAGCTGTACAACTCATTGAGCATATCGGTATCTCCTTCAATTTCTTCAGACCACCACCCCCTGACATTATTCACCGCATTAAAGATTACTTCAGGGCTTTGATCGAGCAAGTGAGTTACCGAGAAATCTGATGTTTTCATAGTCATTATGATTTAAAGGGTTAAAAACTTAACTAACACAAATTTATAGGCTGTCTGCTTCCCGCTCAGGGGGTAAAACAGACATTGTAGTGGGTTGATTTGGACATTGCAAGCTGCTATCTTTACAAAAAATCATTCTATGAAGCATCTAACCATCATTGTCCCAAACGGGCAGAACAA
>CAYSVQ010000211.1:0-32006 GCA_964434565.1 uncultured Flavobacteriaceae bacterium
CCGGTGATGAATTCCTCGATCTCGGCTATAACGGAAAACGTATCTCCTACCCAGAACACATGGTCAGACCCGGGCAATTCTACAAATCTGGCATTGGGGATGCGACTGGCGATATATTTGCCTTCCTCCACGCTAGCATCCATGTCATCGGTACGGTGAAGTACCAAAACCGGGATTTTTATGGTGTTCAGGATATTAGTAATGTCCGCTTCCGAATTCATGCGCGCAAGGGCGAGAGCCGCCCCCGGACTTGCAGCTGAACGCATGTATGATGCAAACCAGTCATAGTAATGCGGGTTATGAGTAAGCGAAGGCATTATTTTTTCAAGCCCCATGGTTTGTCCGTTACCCCATTCCTCTTCAATACTTTTATAAAATTTATCGCGGTCTTCTATACTCGGTGCCCAGGGATATTCTACTGAATATAAACGCTTTGCAAAAACACCAAAGGTAATAAGAGCCACCGTTCGCTGTGGGTAGGTAGCTGCAAACAGGCAGGAAACGGTGCCCCCCTCCGAATGTCCAAATATCACGGCCCTTTCGGAACCGGCGGCATCCATCACGCTGCAGATATCAGCCATTCGTTCTTCCAGGGTCGACAATTCACTAACCCTGTCGGAAAGCCCGGTACCCCTTTTATCAAACAAGATCAACCTTGAAAAATCGCTGAGTTTTATAAGGAAATCAGACAATTTTGGATCGTCCCAAACCATGTCGATATGTGAAACCCATCCGGGTACATATACAAGGTCCACCGGTCCGTCTCCCACAACCTGGTAGGCTATGTTGAGAACGCCACATTTGGCATAGCGGGTTCTGGGTTTCATAGGCCATCGGTTTTTATCTGCTACGCGCCAGGGCTTCGGCCGGTTGTAGCCCTATGAGGTTTTTTTCTATTTGGCCAAAGTACCTTCCGGGTTGGTAGGCTACTGGCAGACCAATGCGTACTATAAGAATCATTAATTCATATATTTTCGTATGCTATCGTTTCAATTTCCGGACCACATCACTTACTACCAGGGATGAATGATGCAAATATCAATTATTTGGGTATCCGGCCCATTATTAACCGAATTTGCCCCATATGATTGGCCTGGTGTTCCATGACATGGTACCAGGCCCAATGGTTGTTCATCGTGGTGCCGGGCACCATCGCATTAAACCATGTATCGTCCCTGGTTTTAAGCAACTCCAGGGTTTTCCTGCGTACCTCATCCCAGTGATGTAAATAATAGGCAATGTTATTTTCCTTTAGCTGAGCCCTGGCATTTTCACCAAGTTTGAGCGGCACATCCCATTTATTGGCTTCCTCCTCATTAAATTGCCTGTTTTCGAAGGTGTAAACCTGGTAATAGCGCTCCGTTGCGGCGAGGTGCATAATTAAAGCTCCAATCCTGTTGGCATCTTCGTCCAGTAAAAAATCAAGTTCCTCCATGGTGAGGTCTTTGACGATGCTCGAAACCCGACCCTTTAAATCTTCCAACATCCCAACCGTTACCCCAATCTGATCGGAATATCCGGGCAATGGTTGAATAGTGAATTGACTTCTTAAAAAACATCCAATCAAAAGAAATAATACGATTAGTAAATTTTGCATTTTCATACATCGAAATATGATTGATTATAGCAACAATATATCGAATCCCTACGAGGTAGGAGTGGAAAGGGCAAGGGAATTTAACCCTTGCGCCACTTTCTCCGATGACCAGTGGTGCTTATGGCATCCTCCTGCACATATTGCGAAAACAGAAGTTCATGAGCATTTTTTTCAGTATATAGCAGACGGTTCTTCCTGTCGGTGTTTATTGGGCGACTTCTCTGGTTTTTTCTTTATTTTCAGCGAGCTTATTGACGACTTTCCTTCGCTTCCCGGAGGAGAGGAGTGGGATCTCCTTCACATACGTAATCTTTATGTCGGCATCTTTACCCAAATAGCCCCTGAACTCTTCCAATAGCTCCTTTTCCCGCTCAAATTTTTTCGGGCTATTGAGCTTAAACTCGTATTCCCTATCGGCCTGCTGTATAAATTGATATTGTGCCAGTTCCTGGTATTTCCACATATGAATGGCGAAGATATAGGAGGAAATAAGCTCACCCTGTGTATTGTAAATGGCGTCCAGTTTACGGCCTTCTATTTTTTTGAAGACAAACTGCAGGGCTCCATTGTCCGTAGTCTTGCCGGCAATACCGATATCCCCTGTATTGTACCGGATCATGGGCATCGCCCGGTTGAACAGGTCCGTGATCACGATTCTGCCTATTTCTCCTTCCTTTACCGGAATATCGCGCTCCATATCCAGGATCTCGATCTCATAACTGGCCAGGTTCATCAGAAAATCGTTCAGGAACGTTTCGGTTTGCTGCGCGAAGATTCCATTTTCCAGGTTTGCATAACGCGAAACCACGGGGCAGCCGAAATATTCCTTAAGCGCGTTCTTCGTAGGCTTGGCCAGGGTTTCGGACATGGCTATGATCGAAATTACATGGGTGTTTGAGACGTCAACGCTATTCCTTTTCAGATAGGTCACGATGGCGTCCAGCGCGGAACTATAGCCTATAACGCTTTTGGGAGACCGATCATTTTTAATGGTCTCCAAAAGTGCGGAAATCCGTTCGTCCGTCAGCTGGAAGACATCTATGGGAACGATATTTTGCATGTGCTGGAACAGTTTACTCTTGCTGTTCTGCCGGTTCCATATCTTCATATAATAAACCCTGTTTCCCAATTTATGCCCTACTGTTTCCCCGAAGTATAAGGCGTCAGCTATGTGACGTCTTTTTTTAGCGGCATCCTGCAGCAACGTAAATGGTGTTCCGGTAGACCCGCTGGTGGTTACCCGATGAGTCTTCTTATCAGGATATGCCTCCGAACGGAACCATTCAAAATTTTCCCGGATCAGGCTTTTGTTTGTAACCGGAAAATCGCTTAGCATGGTTCTTTTATTATCAAGGTCGCGATAATAGGGCACCGTACGTTTGCAATGATTCAGGATTTCTTGCAGGCATCGTTCCCGGACCCGGACAGCGAAGTCCGACCCATGGTCTTTATTTATCTTTTCAATCGCTTTTAAATGTTGGCGGACTTTGGATCCTTTAATCCCGTCCAAAAGCCAGAAAACAGTCCTTCTTAAAGTAAATGACATCCTCATTTCTTACTAGATCAATGTCAAAGTTATTTATTTCTCCAGTCCAATTCCGGCCGATTTCTCCTTATAAGGGCTTTAATTTTGTGCCAGCATCCGGTTACCGGCCAAAGCCCGACATCCATTCTGCCTTTACAGGTTTACGCTGGCATAAACAGAACGGGCATCCAGGAAATCGAATAGTTTGATTTTCAATGATATAAAATAAAAATAATTTTCCTTATTTTTAATAGCAAAGTAACCCCACATGGAATTTCTGCAACCCCTGCTGGACGAGTTTCTCGGATTTTTCGGCATCTCGAAAGCCTTGGAGATCCTTCGCTCCGGGGACTTTTCCGCCCTTCGCACCTATGAAGGCGTCACCGCCTTTCTCCTGCCCATAATCCCGCTGCTTGTGCTGTTGGAATTAATCCTGGGACTGATCTATAAAAAACCTCAGACCCGGGTGTACAAGGTCAATTTTCTGATCTATGTATTCAATCGTATTGTAGGCCGGTTTATCGCTATTGCGATGGTCGCCTATTGCATCGGGCTGCTGGAACCTGTTGCTCCCTTTACTATCCGATGGACCTGGTATTGGTTCCTTTATGCTTATATCGTATGGGAGTTCGGACATTTTATCTATCATTTTCTCGCCCATAAGGTACGGCTGTTCTGGTGTTTGCACAGCACCCATCATGCCCCGGAAGACATGAACCTCTCAGTTACCTACGCCCATTTTTTCCTTGAGGCACCCTACGCTGATGTCATCCGTACTACTACTTGTATGCTGCTGGGAGTCCCGCCGGAAATGCTGTTTGTCATTATGTTCATTGATGGGACTTACGGAGCCTTTATCCATGTAGGGGAAAATATGATCAGGGATGCGCGTTTTGGCAAGTTGGGCAAGTTGATCCTGACCCCGTCCCACCACCGGGTGCACCATGCCCGCAATCCACTCTATATGGACACCAACTTTTGCAATCTGCTGAATCTATGGGACCACGTCTTTGGGACATATCAGGAAGAGCAAAGGCAAATACCTATTGATTACGGAATTACCCGCCCCATTGATTCCGGAAATTTTTTGGATGTCTACTTCGGGGAGTTTGTGGCCCTGGGGAAGGATGTCGCCCGGGCCCCGGGATTCCTCAATAAACTGAAATATTTAGTGATGCCCCCGGGTTGGAGTCACGCCGGGACAGGGAAAACCGCCCGGCAGGTTCGGAAGGCTTATATGGAAACCCTGCCAGCCAGTCGAAATTCGGTAGAAACTTCAGGTTCCTTATAAACCAGTTCGCCCATCCCGATAGTTATCAGAATGTATTTCGTAAACCTATTAGCCCATTCTCGCGATCACGAGCTCCAATTCATGGCCGGACCTTTGTTCCTGCCTGCCCCTAACGGGGAATGAGTATTTTTGGTGTTTTGGCAGCATCGTCCCTAAAGATGCCTTATAAGGGTGTCAGCCTTGGTATCCGGATACGATGACAAATGCAAGGTGGATCAGCCTGTTGTTGAATAAAGATCCTAAGGCTCGTCCAATTCCTTGTAATCATCAATATAAAATTCCAGTGTTGTCCCATCCTGATCGGTAAAGACATGAGCTTCCCTGTTATCTTTGATGTCCGCAATGTGGATCCTCTGACTTTCAATAATCCGGAGCTCTTCTCCATCATCCATGGCAACATAAATCTCATCCCGGTTCCTTACCAGCACAAAGTCTTTGTTATGGGACGCCGAATAGCTAAATGAAATCTGCACATCATACTCCTCATCTTCATCGTCATCAATTAGTACCGTTTTTGTAATCATTTTTTCAGGGATCACCTGCGCCTGGTCAACCTTACCTCTATCCTTTTCGTCGAAGAGCATTTCCTGGCTCATGTCTGTTCTGATTTTGATAGAATTTTTGAAGACGTTGGTGCTACTTCGTACCGTGTAAGTCTTTTCAATTGTTTCAGTTGAAACATCCCGCGATACCTCACCAGAGGCAGGGGCGACACCTTTTTCCTGGGAATTCACAATGAAGATAGAAAGCAATGCCAGGATACCGGACACAATTTTTATGCTTTTCATGATATATAGGATTTTACTCTAAGAACCTCTCCCTGAAATTCTTAGCTTGTTCTAATAAAGATACGCATTAATATCCTGCCTTTAACAAACCAGAACGTTACTGCTCCCATAATGTCAGCTTACCGTAAATTCTTAATAGCTGTAATAAAACGGATAGCTATGAGAAATGATCCCGGTCTTATTAACAGTACCCGGCCATGAGGTGATCCGGGAACATTTAAGGTCTACTCAATGAGCGGCTAAGGGATTCCTTGAGGATAATGAGGTGGTGGCTACCTGCAATTAACAAACTCCTGAAAATCTGCCTGTTACTAAGTGGATATTACCGGCGTTCAACCTCGATGGAACTCTTGGACGTAGGCTTCAGCCGTTTACCAATTGTACCAGTTTGAGCCTGCTATGTATCCCAATTTTGGTATAAATGCGGTGGGTGTGGTCTTTTACTGTCTGCAGGCTGATAAACAATTCATCGGCAATTTGCTGGTTGGTTTTGCCCTCGCAGATCTTGTTCACAATCTCCCTTTCCCTTTTGGTGATTTCGTATTTCGCGAAGAGCAGGATTTTTTTTTCCTCGCTGGGGTGCCCTGCAAAAACCGGGGTAAAAATGCTATCCGAACGCCTCTTTAGATAGAAAAGTGGCAGGAATACAGAGAGGAAAAAAACCAGCATCAGCGGGGCCGGGTACCAGGATCCTGCCGGCATAAAAGGCAGGCAGGCAGCCCGCAATACCCAACCGATGAACATAAGAAGTACAAAACGTGACGCTATGTTCCTGCCAGTCGTATCCAAACGGGTGTATCCTTTCTTTACCATGTACATGAAGTTCAGCAGGTAGGCCAGTTCCCCCACCAATACGGCAGCGATGGCCGCATACACCATTATATTTCCCGGGAGCGTGCTTTCTCCGGCCATTAAATAAAAAGCAACCCAACTAAGAACAATGGCCGCTGCCAAAAATGACAGGTGAATTTTTATCACCTTCTTTCGGGGTACCCCATTTACCAGGGAATAACCCATTTTAACCAGCATGAGCCATGAGATGAACAGGAAGGGCAGGCTTAGTACCGTAAGGAAGTGGCCTATCATCCCGGCCAGCCCGGTACCTGTGATGCGGCCGGCTACAAGGGCCCGTACAATGATCTGGGCCCAGAGGCCGTAAATGGCGAAGCCGTAAAAGGTAAGCAGGTAGTAAAAATAGTTTTTATGAAAGTCATTCCGGTAAGTACCGATAAACTGGTAACCGATCCAACCCGCAGCTATGGCAATGGCCAGGCAGAAAATAAAAGCGATTATAAAGACCCAACTAAACAAGCCTGTTTGATTTTCTTTTAAAAGTATATAAATATGGCATAATGCAATGAATACCTTGGTAGTGGTTTTAAAAACACTACCAAAGTTGGAAGTACGCCTGCCAACTTACATATACCTTTACAAAAACAATCAATGCCATGGAAACAATACCCACCAAAAGGATGCCCGAAGCCAGCGTATCAGCGAGTTATGGATATGCCTGGAAACAACTGTGGAAACAATTCCTCTATTTTTTCCTGGTAGCCGTTATAGTGGTCATTGCCGAAAGTCCGGCCTCAGTTTTCGACAAGGCAGACAACTATGACAGCCCGATGGCCATCGGGCTGCAACTATTGGCTGTGGCCTATGCGCTGCTTGTGCTTCCGGTGATCAAGTACGGTGCAGACCTAATGTATCTCAGGGGGATTCGCGATGAAGTAATTGAGATCAGTGAGTTATTTGACGGCTTCAGGAAAAATTACATGAATATCGTGCTGGCTCATTTGCTGTTTATAGCCATTGTAGGGATAGGCCTTATTTTTTTTATAATCCCGGGCCTCATCCTTTTATGCCGCCTCGCATTTATTCCATATTTAGTAATGGACAAAAATTTGGAACCTGTGGCCGCGATGGAAAAAAGCTGGGAAATAACAAGGGGCCATGGCTGGACGGTTTTTAGAATGGCAATACTCGCCATCCCTGTATTTATCGCGGGCCTGCTATGTTTTCTCGTGGGGGCTTTTATTTCCGTTATGTGGATCTGGGCTTCCTTTGCCGCCCTGTACCATGCCTTAGACCTGGAGGATCAGAAGCGCCTTAGCTGGCAAACGAATCCGTAACTGTTCAGAATCTTGGCCGTCCCCGGGGATGGCCATAATCCTAAATATTATATTCTTACAATGGACCTTGAGAATGAAAAAAGAATTGCCGCCCTGGAAGCTGTCAACCTGGTGAAGGAAGGAATGGTTGTCGGCCTGGGTTCAGGCTCAACCTGTGCCTACATGATCCGGAAACTTGGCGAAGAAGTAAAAAAAGGTTTAGGTGTAAAAGCCGTGCCCTCTTCCCGTGCTTCGGAGAAATTAGCCCTTGAGGCAGGCGTCCCGTTAATTTCTCTGGCCGATGCCAGAAAGATAGACCTGAATATAGACGGGGCCGATGAATTCGATGCAAAGCTGCGGTTGATAAAAGGAGGCGGTGGGGCACTGTTAAGAGAAAAGATCCTTGCCCATAATTCCAGATTCAATGTAATTATCGCAGATTCCTCGAAACAAGTGGAACACTTGGGGAGTTATAAACTTCCCGTGGAGACCATCCCTTTCGCCACCCGGAACATCCTGACCGAATTAGAAGAGGCCGGGCTAAAGCCGCTGCTACGGGAGGAAAAAGAAAGCCCTTATGAAACTGATGAGAACAATAACATCATCGATCTGGATATTCTCGGGTATCCGGACCTTCATCAGTTGCAGGACAGGCTGCTACAGATCCCCGGGCTTATTGAAACCGGCTTGTTCCTCAATACGACCGACCTGCTGATCATGGGCAGGGGCAAATCAATAGAGACTTATAAAAAAAATCAATAAACCTTCTGGTTAAATAATAGCCAGCTAAAAAATTCATAGCCTCATAGTGTCTTAACACCTGCATCTTATGAGAGGTTTTTTAAATAGGTAACACTTTCCGCCAGCGTCCCGGGATTGGATTCCATTTCCACATAAACCTGTTGCAGACCGCCTTTGGAAGCGGCCGAGAAGAAGTCCTTCCAATCCGCGATGCCCTGACCCAGGGCAATTTCTTTGGTTGTGTCGTTCTTGTCATAGTCCTGCAGGTGGGCTGAAATAAAGCGGCCGGGATATTTGTTGAAATAGGTAGAACCTTGTATGCCCATGGCAATAGGTTGGGTTTGGTATTGCATTTTTACCAGATCCGGGTCTAGCTCTTCCAGTAGGATGTCGAAGACGTATTTGTCGTCAATTTGGTGTTTGAATTCCACATCATGGTTGTGGAAAGCCGCTACAAGTCCGCCTTTCCTGATTTGCTCGCCCATAACATTCATTTCGGCACACTTGCCTTTAATCTCATCCAGGGTAGGGGCATCCAGCCCCCCTGAGCACACAAAATGTTTGAGGCCCAATTCATTGGCAAATTCTATCCGTTCCTCCAGATTGGTACGCATCTCATTCATCGTAAAATGACTGCTGATACACCCCATTCCCGTTTCCTCTATAAGTGCTTTTAATTCCTTCCCTGAATATTTGGCAAGTGGCTCAAAAGGGCCCATATAGCCGGAAGGAGAACACATCTCAACATACGTATAGCCCATTGCCGCCGCCTTTTGGAGAGTGCCGGTTAAATCCCGACCTATTTCCTCGCGGAGCACATAGGATTGGAAGCCTATGGGCATGGTCACCAGCTTATTGGACTTTTGAGCAAATATCCTGCCCTGCATTTGGGGTAATAACCCGACAGCTGCTATTCCCAGCGAACTTTTTGTTAAAAATTTTCTTCTTTGCATGATCTTGGTTTATTAGTTATCGCCACTTTTTTGCCCGCGACCTGTGGTACCTGGGAGCTTGTTTATAACATAAACAATTTCCAACTTATTGAAGGCAGTTCGGGTAAGATAGTAATTTCCCGGGCAGCTTCCCCACGGCCTGTATTTTTTTTAGATGCCCCGCAATTTTTTGCACTTTCTATCCCCGCATTTTATCCAATTTTCACTTGTGGCATGCGATGAACTGTTGTAACTTCAACAAGGATTACCCGGTGGGCAGTAGTTTAGGCCCGTGCCGAAAAACTAAGAATATGCTCAAAAAAGATCAATTGAAGGCCTATAAGGAAGATGGGTACTTATTACTGAAACAACTCTTTGACCGGGAGGAAATCAGTCTGCTTAAGCAGGCCGCAGTTTCTGACCGGGAGCTCGACCGGCGTTCTTACGGAAGGGATGATGGGGAGGGCGGTACGGTAAGGCTCTCGGTTTGGAATCATCCCGGAAACAATATCTATGGCCTGTTTGCGCGTAGTGAGCGAATTGTAAACGTAGCCGAAAATTTGCTGGGTGGCGAGGTGTATCACTACCATTCCAAGATGATTTTCAAAGATGCCAGAGTGGGAGGGGCATGGACCTGGCATCAGGACTACGGCTACTGGTATAATTTTGGCCTGCTGCAACCGCTGCTCACCAGCGTTTCCATAGCTGTAGACAAGGCTACCAGGGAAAATGGCTGCCTTCAGGTACTCAAGGGGTCGCACCTTATGGGGCGGGTAGATCATGCCCTGAGGGGCGACCAGGCAGGTGCCGACATGGAACGGGTGAACATTGCCATGGGGAAATTCCCCCTTGTATATTGCGAAATGGAACCGGGAGACGCACTGTTTTTTGACTGTAACATCCTTCACCGCTCAGACCAGAACCGTTCTGATAACTCCCGCTGGTCACTTATTTGCTGCTACAATGCCGCGCGCAACAGCCCATACAAAAATGTCCAGCACGCCAGCTATTCTCCTCTGGAAAAAGTGGGTAAGGACGCTATCAAAACCGCTTCAACCCATGGTTTTGATCAGGAACCATCTACCGACTGGCTGTCTTCAGACCGGGACCGGACCATTGATAAAATTAAAAATCCGGAATAGGTTCAGACCCTTAATGCACCATTTGTGTGAGCTCTCCGGTTGTTTTATTCTTTAGGATTCGCTTGATATCCCCGTTTGGTAAAATTTCTTCCTTGATCAGATAGTGGTCTTCGTCATAAGACACCCAGGCTTTTTCGTACGTAGTACCTTTGTCGCCCCGCCAGTCATCCAGGATTACCGGTTCCCAGACCCGGGATGCGGCCGAAGCGTAGGCGGCGTCAAGGATAGCGTTTACCACATAACCGTCATAAAAGGTTTCCCGGGGTTCGCGCTCCTCTTCGATGCAGGTGAACATGTCTGTAAACATATGCGGATATCCCAGTTCATGTGCTTCATCTCCTACGGGAAACAACCAGCCCTGGTTGGTTTCGGACTTTTCCGCTACATATCCCTTCCCTTTTCCCGTCGTAAACATTTCGAAACCGGTGCGCAGAAAACTGTTGATCCAAATGGTACCCTCGGTTCCCATGACCTCGTCCCGGAGGTCCATCCCTCCCCGGAAGGCCCAACTTACCTCGAACTGTCCGATGGCACCGTTGGCATATTTTACCAGCCCTATGGCATGGTCTTCCACCTCTATGGGGTGTACCTGGGTATCCGCCCAGCACATAACCTCAAGCGGTTTTATATTTTTCCCGATGAAGTTGCGGCTGATTTCCACACAATGACAGCCCAGATCGATGATTGCGCCGCCCCCTGATTGATTTTTATCCCAGAACCAGGCGCTGTGAGGTCCGGGATGCGTTTCCCGGGATTTTGCCCAGAGGATCCTGCCAAGGTCACCCTGGGCCACGCACTCCATGGATTTAAGAAATTTAGGGGTATAACATAAATCTTCCAGGTACCCACCAAAAATACCTGCACTTTCTACCATGTCGAGCATGCGTTTTGCTTCCGCGGCGTTCGTGCCCAATGGCTTGGTGCAGAGCACATCCTTTTTCGCGTTGGCACATTCACGTACTGCCGGTTCGTGCAGGTGGTTTGGGAGGGCAATAAGCACAACATCCACCTCCTTCCGGTTGATGGCTTCGGCCATGCTATCCGTATAATGTTCCAGCCCGTAATCTGAGGCAAATCGCTTTGCATGATCCGGATTCCGGGAGTAAACTGTAGTGATGCGGTCCTTTCTTCTCTGGGCATGCAGGGATTCCGCATAGAATCGTGCAATAAAACCCGAACCCAACATGGCAATATTCATGATACTTCAGCAATTAAAGTGAATACTAAATATAGGGCCTTCAGAAGGAAGTACAATAAAGTCTCCATTATAACAGGAATTATGCCGGACCGATTGTGCAATATCTTATTGGTTTTTTGACGGCGGGGAGCAGGCAGGCATTTGCAAAACAGCTATCCTGGCAGGATTATACTGCTGCGGTGAACCTCATCATCAACTAACTCATGAAATATAGATCTTATTTGAATTTCAGCACTCCCTGAATTTATTTTCAAAGCCTGAGATCATTCCCTGGGAAATCGTATTTTAACCTTTGTACCGGATTGGCTGTAACCGGTAACCGGAAGCTTTAAAATTAACCAACCCCTGCCCGTTCTGAGATGGATTATTTCGTTATAGCAACAATTGTGATCGTCCTGGCCGCCTTCTTCGGCTATGTCAATGTCCGTTTTCTGAAACTCCCCAACACTATAGGCCTGATGCTGGTCACCATCCTGTTCACCCTGGTGATTTTCGGGATCAGTTATTTCGATAATACGCTGCTTAACGCAGAACGGTTTGTAATATCCCAGATAGATTTCAGGTACCTGCTCCTGGATATCCTCCTGAGTTTTATGCTCTTTGCCGGGGCCCTTCACACCAATTTTGAAAGACTCAGGGCCCAGCGCTGGCCGGTTATAGTTTTTGCCACCCTTGGGGTGGTTAGTGCAACTTTTCTAATCGGCGGGATGCTTTATTTTACTTTGATACTTCTTGGCCTCCAGATACCATTCCTTTACTGCCTGATGTTTGGTGCCCTGATTTCGCCAACAGACCCCATTGCGGTCCTGGCGATCCTTAAAAAGGCCGGGGTCCCCGAAAAACTGGAAACCAAGATAGTTGGCGAATCCCTTTTTAACGATGGGGTAGGGGTGGTAGTCTTTATGACCTTGTTTGAAATCGCCAGGTTGGGAACCGATAGTTTGGATACTGTGCATATCCTGGAATTATTTGGACGGGAAGTAATAGGCGGCCTGGTATTGGGGATCGGCCTTGGGCTCATGGCCTACCACTTTATGAGTAGGATCAACGATTACCAGGTGGAGGTAATCATCACCCTGGCCGTTGTAATGGCCGGTACTGTTATAGCTCATTACTTTCATATTTCCGCCCCCCTGGCCATGGTAGCCGCAGGCCTTATGATCGGCCATGAAAAGATCAGGGCCCGCTCCATGTCAGCGGAAACCGAAAAATATGTAGATATGTTTTGGGAACTCCTGGATATGCTTCTCAATACCATCCTCTTTGTTCTTATTGGCATGGAGATTCTCCTCTTATCCTATGAGAATAGTTATCTGGTTGTTGGGATCCTGGCAATCCCCATCGTCCTTCTGGGCAGGTACCTCTCGCTTATTTTACCTATCCGTTTTTTTCGTAAACGACTGGAGTTTGTGCCCAACACCCAACTTATGATGACATGGGGCGGACTAAGGGGAGGGATCTCCATAGCTTTAGCCCTTGGGCTGTCTGATAACATGCAACGAGACCTGCTGTTGTTCGTGACCTATGTGGCAGTGGTTTTTTCCATCCTGGTTCAGGGGCTTACTTTAGAGAAGCTGGTTAGGAAACTTTACAAAACCCATCCCTGAATACCATCCCTTACGGATTGGTATAAATTATTATGATGGTTAATTTCCCCTTTTTCGAGCTGTTACGGAATAGCATATTGTCCCTGCCATATTTAAGAAAGCGTATTTACGAAAAAGATTAACTTCCCGATAATCTGGTATAGTAATGCCGGAATAATTGCAAATAGGTTTTCAGTTGTTCTTTTTCAGCCCGTAACCCCTCACCGGTCTGCTCCATTTCCGGGAGCCTGATGGCATGTACTTTTATGCGGACATTGGCGCGGTGCATCTTATAGAAGAGGAATAATTCTTCATCGGCTTTGCCGTTCAGGCAAGGAACCCTGTCAAAATAATGTTCACAAAACAGTTTCGCCAGGTCTTCCCGGCCAAATCGTTCGAGGTCCATACACAAAAAAGCCACCTCATTAAGCATGTCCAATTGCCGGAATTCCTCATTGAATTCTATACAATCAAAAATTACCGGGGGGTCAAGGAGGAAAATATTCCGGCAATGCAGGTCGCCATGACCTTCAATGACGAACCCCAGTTGATTGCGTTCTTCAATCCTTCCCTGCATTCCCTGCAGGAATCCCAAAGACCATTTAACCGCTTCCTCCATAAGCTTTTGCGCTTCTTTTCCGAAATGGATTTTCAGAATATGATTCTCATTGAGAATATCTGCGAATTCGCTGTACAGCTCCTTCCAGGCTTCCGGCTCCAATACTTTAGGCGCATCCATATGGAAACGGGCAATGGTTACTGCAAGGCTGATGATTCCTGCCGCCGGCAGGTTCCCTTTTTCCAGGAGGACATCCAGCTGTTGGCTGTCGTCCATGCGCTTCATATGTACCGCATAATCTACGATCTCACCAGGGCCATCCCCAATATAAAATCGATTTTCTGCATGCCTTACGGGGAGGACGCCGAGATACATGTCGGGGGCGAGTCTGCGGTTAAGGCTTACTTCGAGCTTGCAGTATTTTTGGCGAGCTTCAAGGGTGGCGAAATCCAGGAATCCCAGAGATACGGGTTTCTTTATCTTGTAGACATGTTCCGGCCCCAGTAAGACCCAGGAAATATGGGTAGATATTAGGGTCAGCCGTCCTGCTGGATGTGGAACTGCCAGGCCATCTTTTATCTGCAATAGCTCTTTTTCCGTCATTGTTTAATATAATCAAGGCTTTTGTCGACCATTTCTTCAAGGTTCTCACGGTCTGAGTACACCAGCAGGCAGCTGTCTTCCGTGGTTTCAAATTCAGAGGCAATTTTTAAATAAACGGCATAATCGGCTTCGCTATACCTTCTTTTTTTCGATACCCTTTCCTTCACAACCTCATCTGAAGCGCATACCTGTATCCATTTTAAGGCAGCCCCTCTGCTGTTGGCAAGTTGTATAAACGGGGTTCGCAGGGATTTTTTGTAAAAAGTACCATCAACTACTACATGATTTCCTGCTTCCAGTTCCCGGGTTGCAAGCCGTAATAAATCGTCATATATTAATTGTTTGTCACCTTCCCGGTACTGCCCCCGTTTTCCCAGATTTTCCCGAATAATATCGGAATTGAGATGCACTATCGCCAGCCGCTGGGCCAACTCCGCCGCCAGGGTGCTTTTGCCTGTACCAGGCAGCCCGAAAACCAGAACAAGCCTGGGCGTGGTTTTTTTCATTAGACGGAAGAATACTAAAGACCCGAAGATAGGATTTTTAAACTTCCAATGAACTGACGGGAGGCATTGTATGGCCAGTGAACGCAAGTATCATTTGTTAATTTGGGAAAAGACCTCATGGGGTTTTCCAGGTAAAAGACGCGTATAGCGAACTACTCAGGAGGTTAAGAGGGGGGTGTAAGAATTTACCTGTACAGTAAGTGTCGGAATGGAATCCCTGCCATGATTATAAGTAATATTCCGGTTTTAGCCCGTATTTTTGAAGAATGGATGCATGGTATCATTATGTTATGCTTATCGGCGTAGGCTTTGTGGTGGGGTTTATAAACACTATTGCAGGTGGGGCTTCCCTGATTTCGTTGCCTTTCCTTATTTTCCTCGGCCTGCCTCCTGCCGTAGCCAACGGAACAAACAGGGTGGCCATTGTAGTTCAAACAGCCATGGGGGTAATGGGTTTTAAGAGCAAAGGCGTTTCAACTTTTCCCTTTAATGCATACCTCGGCCTGTCGGCACTGCTTGGATCGGTATTGGGGGCCTATATTGCAGTCGACATAGATGGGGAGACTTTTAACCGTATCCTGGCCATCATTATGATAGCTGTAGTGCTCATCATAGCCTTTAAGCCTAAAATGAAGCTGGAGGAACTCTCCGAACGCCTGAGCGGCAAATACCTCTGGATAGGGATCATATCATTTTTCTTTATCGGGATTTACGGGGGATTTATCAATGCAGGAATTGGGTTTATCATTTTGCTTTTTTTACATTACGTCAACCATTTGAGCCTGGTTAGGGCCAATGCTACCAAAGTTGCTGTTGTACTTATGTATACGCTTGCCGCCCTTGCAGTATTTATATTTAACGACAAGGTCATCTGGAAAGTGGGCCTAATTCTAGCTATAGGAAACGGGCTTGGGGCTTGGGTTTCCAGCAGGGTTTCAGTAGACAGGGGCGACGGGTTTATCAAAACTTTCCTCATTGTTATGGTAGTGGCCATGGCCATTAAGCTGTGGTTTTTTAACTGAGATTATTATGCGTGATATTATTGAAAAACTAGAATGGCGGTACGCGGTTAAAAAATTTGATCCTGAACGTATACTGCCTGCTGAAGAAATCGAAATCCTGAAAAAGGCCTTTAACCTCACTGCCACTTCTTACGGGCTGCAACCCATAAAAATGGCTGTTGTTAGCAATAAACCCCTGCAAAGCCACCTCGTACCCTTTACCTTCCATCAGCAACAGGTGGCGCAGGCATCACATATTCTGGTGCTTTGCATTGAAAAGAATATCGACAGTAAATATATTACTTCCTATTTTAAACGTGTACATCAGGTCAGGGGTACCAGTGAGGAGATCCTGAACCCATACAGGGAAGAACTCGTAAGGCAATTTTCGGAACGCAACAGCAGGGAGATAGAGGAATGGGCCAGGAACCAGGCCTACCTGGCTCTCGGCAACCTGCTTACCATCTGTGCGATCCTAAATATAGACTCCTGCCCAATGGAAGGTTTTGTCCCCTCTGGATACGACGATCTCCTGGGGCTCGACAAGCTGGGCCTCAAGTCTGTTCTGGTGCTCCCCGTAGGTTACAGGGCAGGAGACGACCAATTCTCGGGCTTTAAAAAGGTACGCAGGCCAGTGGATAAAAGTATCATTGAAATTTTATAAAGCGACAGGATTATGCCGGGATTTGAATTATTCGGGGAAGCGGAACGGGATCAGGTACAGCAGGTGCTGAATACGGGGGTGCTGATGCGGTACGGGTTTGAAGGGATGAGGCAGGGACAATGGAAGGCAGCCGAATTTGAAAAGGCCCTTGCCGGCCGCATGCGGGTACGCCATGCCCAGCTGTTAAGCAGCGGCACAGCCGCCCTTACGGTCGCCCTGGCAAGCGCAGGGGTAGGAGCAGGTGATGAGGTTATCCTGCCCACATTTACATTCGTTGCCAGTTTTGAAGCGGTATTGGCGTTGGGGGCAATTCCCGTACTCGCGGATATAGATGATACACTCACCCTGGATCCAAAGGCGCTTGAAAAGTATCTCAGCCCGCGTACCAAAGTTATTATGCCTGTTCACATGTGCGGCTCAGTAGCCGATTTGCGCTCCCTGAAAGCCATCTGCAATACCCATGGCCTCCTTCTCGTAGAAGATGCCTGCCAGGCGATAGGGGCCACCTTCGCCGGAAAACCGGCAGGCAGTTACGGAGATCTGGGGTGTTTTTCCTTTGATTACGTGAAAACCATAACCTGCGGTGAGGGCGGTGCCCTGATCACCAATAACGACACCTTTTACAGAATAGCCGATCAGTATTCAGACCACGGCCACGACCATACAGGCAACGACCGGGGGGCGGAAGGCCATCCGTTTATGGGCTATAATTACCGCATTTCCGAACTTAATGCCGCTGTAGGCCTTGCCCAGTTGCAACGCCTTGACGAATTCATCAGTATTCAAAAAAAGTATTATGCCATATTAAAGGAAAGCCTCCGCGATCTGCCCGGGATCACTTTCCGGAGGGTACCGGAAACCGGGGAGGAGAACTATTCCTTCCTCAGCTTCTTCCTACCGGAGGCAGAGGTTGCCAGAAGTGCCCATAATGCCCTGTCTGAAGCTGGAATTGATGGATGTTTTTATTGGTACGACAATAACTGGCATTACCACAGAAAATGGGAACATTTGAAGAACGCCAACAGCCCAAGTACACTTTCTTCGGAGGTGAAGGCCTCCTTGCAGAACCTGCAAAGCAGGGATTTCAGCCTGTCGGATCACTGGATGAGCCGTACGTTATCCTGCCTGGTTAAACTCGGCTGGACTGATGATGAGGTGCGTGCACGGGCAGATACCATGGCTTCAGTATTAAGAAAGCTACTCTGATTATTTAATAGGGAACATAATCTATGATCTCCAGCCCGTAGCCTACAATCCCTACGCGTTTGGTATGGGTAGAATTGCTCATGATCCGAAGCTTGCTGATATTAAGGTCGTGAAGTATCTGCGCCCCTATCCCGAAATCCTTGGCATCCATTTCAATCTTCGGGGCCCGCATAATACCCTTTTCCTGGTTCTCCTTTAACCCCCTGAGCCGTTTTAGCAGGTTGAAGGATTCACTTTGCTGGTTAATAAAGACAATGACTCCATGTCCTTCCTTATTCAGGACGCGGAACATATCATCCAGCTTTTTGTCTGCGTTATTGGTAAGGGTCCCCAGGATGTCATTATTAACAAGGGTTGAATTGATCCGGGTAAGCACGGGTTCGTCACTTTCCCATGACCCTTTTGTCAGGGCAATATGTATCTGGTCATTGGTGGTCTGCTGATAAGCGTGCAGCATATATTCCCCGAAACGGGTTTTTACTTCATATGCCTCCTTCTTTACGATCAGGCTGTCGTGCCGCATACGATAAGCCACCAGATCTTCTATGGAAACCAGTTTGAGGTCAAATTTTTTGGCTACTTCCACCAGGTGAGGCAAACGTGCCATGGTACCGTCTTCGTTCAGAATTTCTACCAGGATCCCGGCGGGCTCGAAGCCCGCCAGCCTTGCAAAATCTATCGCGGCTTCCGTATGGCCAGTGCGGCGGAGGACACCCCCGTTCTTAGCCTTGAGCGGAAAGATATGCCCGGGACGCCCCAGATCGTGTGCCCGTGTTTCCCTGTTCACCAGGGCTTTTATGGTTTTGGCCCTGTCGTGTACGGAAATGCCTGTAGTACAGCCGTGGCCTATAAGGTCAACGGAGACGGTAAACTGGGTATGGTGCAGCACCGTATTATTTTCCACCATCATGGTTAGTTCCAGTTCCTCGCAGCGCCTTTCGGTAAGGGGCACACAAATCAGTCCCCTGCCGTGTTTCGCCATGAAATTGATCATCTCCGGGGTAGCCATTTCGGCTGCCGCTATAAAATCGCCTTCATTTTCCCGGTTTTCGTCATCTACCACAATAATGACTTTCCCATTGCGAATGTCTTCGATAGCTTCCTCTATGGTATGTAGCGTAATAGTATCCTGTCTGGATGTGATCATGATTCAGAATCTTTCTTCTTTTTAAAGAATTTGGAAATTATATCCAAAATGTGTCCAAAACTCATCAGGCCTTTATCTGCTGTAGCCCTCCTCGTTAAAAAGATACCCAAAGGTAACATTATTAAAGTAGAAAGCCATGCACCCATGATGGGGTGGATATTTCCCTCCTTGGCGTAATTTCCTGCAAAAACACCTAAAAAATAGTAGGCAAGGAAGAGCACAATGGCTATTACCATAGGCAGCCCGAGGCCACCTTTTCGTATAATGGCCCCCAAAGGCGCCCCCACAAAGAACAGAATGATACAGGAAAAGGCAAGAGAGAATTTATTATGGAGGGAAAGCACATGCATTTGATAAATCTTGTAACGCCTTTGCAAATCCTCCTTCTTCCCCTGAATGGAATTCAGGATATTGGATACCGAATTCTTGGCACTGCCCAACATCTGTACCTGTTGCCAATCCTGGTAGAGCTCGAGGATATTATCGGAGGAGGCCTGCAGGGAATCCCTTCTCATATCCTTTAGTTTTGGCTTAAGGGAATCCGCCATGGCTGTAGCTTCCTCAATGTCTGCGTTTACCTCAGTACTATCACGAGGTATCGCAATAGGAAAACCGCCCATCCTGTTCACAATATTCTTGGAAAATGCTTCAACCACCTGGATGTTGTTCTCCTTTAGCGAATCTATGTCCTTGGTAAGACGTGAAATATTCTTCATTTTATCGGTCCGGATATCCCTGTCTTCCTCCAGGTCCTGGTCTTCCTGGGGTATTTCTATATTGATGGTATAGGTTTCAAAATTGGATTTCGCAAAAGGGTATTTCCTCTGGTCGTTCGAGGTATTTGCCCGGAGGTCTTCATAATAGTGGCCGTCTTTTAGGACCAGCTGAATGATTTCGGAGCCCTCGCTGCTGATCAGTTCTCCGGTTGCAGCCTTGATGACCGTATTATTCAATTGCAGGGCAGTTTTTTTATGGATGATGACATTGGCCAGATACCGGTCGTTTTCCCCGTATTTCTCATCAACCTTAATATTAAGGCCCTCAAAATCACTGAAGACCCCTTCTTCAATTACGGCCGCGGGTTTCACCTTGGCTATATTACGCCTCATGTTAAAAATCTTCTGCTCCGAGGCCGGGATAACACTGTTGGCAAAATAAAAGGTAACGCCCCCCAGGATGGTAACAAAGACGATGAGGCTGAGCATGGCACGCTGCAGGGAAATGCCGGAGGCTTTCATCGCGGCAAATTCATAGTTCTCGGCAAAGGTTCCGAATGTCAGGATAGAAGAGAGGAGTACGGTAAGGGGCAGGACCTTTTCCGTTAGATTGGGCATCAGGTAAAAAAGGAATTTTCCTATAATAACAATGTCCAGCCCTCTGCCTGCCAAATCATCAATAAAAAGCCAGATCGTTTGGAAAATGAAGATGAACATCAAGGTCACAAACGAACTGATAAAATTAAAGAGGAACCTCTTTAATATATATTGGTCCAGGATTCGCAAAATCAGTTTCTTATGATGTAGTACCCTTGTTTTTCGTACTTGTCTGCATCAAAAGTAAATAAGGAATCGGATAAAGGCTGGTTGGTTTTAAAAGAATTAACAGTAATGGTTGTTTTGGTTCCGTTTTTCCCGGCCTCGATAAGCTTGTATATATGCTTGGTTTCAGCATCGATCCCAAGAAGGATAGATGCAATTTCCGAATTACTGTCGATAGGAGTCAGCTTAACAAACTGTATCTTCCTTCCCTGCACATTTTGCAGAATATCCCATTCGTAAGTGTGCCCATCCCGGTAAAAGGTAAGCATATCCGACGGGGTGATTGTATTTTCGTCATTGGCTTTGTCTTCTATGGTTACCTCTTCGTTTTCGGGGACTACCGTATATACCTTACTGCCATCATATACTTGCTGGGATCCCATGTAATTAAAAAGGTATTTCTCATCCCGAAGGGTTACATCACCCCTTGTTTCCTGGTGGATATCGGCTTCGGTATTCTCGAGCTCGTATTTGAATTCCACCTTGATATTATCATAGCTTTTCACCTTATTGTACACTTCATCAAGCAGGTCCTTGGCCTTTTGTGATTGCTGTGCCTGGCCATAGCTGATGCCAATTAGAAAGCTTAGAATGAACAGTATATTTTTCATGGTATCAATTAATTTCATTATTCAGTAAATGTTGCAGGGCTACGAGGTCGGGCACCAGTACCTGCCGGGCTTTGCTGCCTTCAAAAGGTCCTACAATGCCAGCGGCTTCCAGCTGGTCTATGATCCTCCCGGCCCTGTTATAACCGAGTTTCAATTTTCGTTGGATAAGGGATGCGGAACCCTGCTGGGCGGTGACAATCACTTCCGCTGCCTCCTTGAACATGGCGTCCCTGTCTGCTATATCATAATCAATAGCTGTGCCAGAATCATCACCTTCATATTCGGGAAGCATGTGGGCTTCGGGATAGCCACGCTGGGAGCCGATATACTCGGTGATCTTTGCCACTTCCGGGGTGTCTACAAATGCGCACTGCAGGCGGGTAATATCGTTCCCCTGGGTAAAAAGCATATCCCCCCGGCCAATAAGCTGGTCGGCTCCCTGGGTATCGAGGATAGTACGCGAGTCGATCTTGGAGGTCACCCGGAAAGCAATCCGGGCTGGGAAATTGGCCTTGATGATCCCTGTGATCACGTTAACCGAAGGCCGCTGTGTGGCGATGATCAGATGGATCCCGGTTGCCCGTGCCAGCTGGGCAAGGCGGGCTATTGGTGTTTCAACTTCCTTCCCGGCTGTCATGATCAGGTCTGCGAACTCGTCGATTACCAGCACTATATAGGGTAAAAACGTATGTCCTTCGTTCGGGTTGAGCTTACGGTTCCTGAATTTATGGTTGTATTCCTTTATATTCCTAACCATGGCCTGCTTCAGCAATTCGTAGCGATTGTCCATCTCTATACAGAGCGAGTTCAGGGTATGGATGACCTTGGTATTGTCGGTGATGATTGCATCTTCCGTATCCGGAAGTTTGGCCAGGTAGTGCCTTTCGATTTTGTTGTAAAGGGTTAATTCTACCTTTTTAGGGTCTACAAGCACAAACTTCACCTCAGCGGGATGTTTTTTATATAGCAGGGATGTTAACACCGCGTTCAGCCCTACCGATTTCCCCTGTCCGGTAGCCCCTGCCATGAGCATGTGGGGCATTTTTACAAGGTCTACCACAAATGTTTCATTGCTAATGGTCTTCCCAAAAGCTATGGGCAATTCCATTTCGGCTTTTTGAAATTTTGATGAAGCGATTACGGACCGCATGGAAACTACGCTGGCATTCTTGTTGGGGACTTCTATCCCGATTGTTCCTTTGCCCGGGATAGGCGCAATGATACGGATACCAAGTGCTGCCAGGGAAAGGGCGATATCATCCTCGAGATTCTTGATCTTGGATATCCGAATCCCCGCCTCCGGAACAATCTCGTACAGGGTAACCGTTGGCCCAATGGTTGCCTTGATCTGGGCGATCCCAATCTTGTAATTCTTAAGGGTTTCAACGATCTTGTTCTTGTTCTCTTCCAGTTCTTCCTGGTTGATGGTGATCCCGCCACTGCTCCCGTGTGGATCCAAAAGGTCAAGATGCGGAAATTTGTAATTTGGCAATTCAAGGGTGGGATCGAACTCCCCGAAATCCGCAACCAGTTTATCAGATAACAAATCGGATTCCTCTTTCTCTTCCCGGACTTTTGCCACTTCAATCTTGATATCGGATATCGCCATGTCCATATCGGCTTTCTCCTTTTCAACTTCCAGATGCGGGATATCTTTCTTATGGGTGTAGGTATCGATCACTACCGGGGTATCTTCTTCCGGCTCCGGGGGCGCGGAACTGGCAGTTTTCTCCTTCCCGGTTTTGAATTCGGAGGCCATGGAAGCTTTCCTGCTTTTGAAATAACCAGCGATGTCCTCCGGGGTAACTTTAAACAAGCGGACCATAATTACGGTCAGCCCAAAGAGCAAAAGCAGCATGATCCCTATCTTGCCCACATAGTCCTGGAGAAAATCATTCATCTCATAGCCCACCAGGCCCCCCAGCAATGGGAAATCACTTGCAAAAAAACCAAGGGCAACAGACACCCATAACAGGAAGACCATGCCCCAGATCCATTTCCCCAGCAAGCCTTTCATTTCAATGCTCAAAAAAAGGTAAAGCCCGGTAATACAGAGTAAATAAGGAAAGATGAAGGATGCCAGCCCAAAACCCCTGTACATAAAAAAATGACTGACCCCTGCCCCGAACTTATTAAGCAGGTTTTCTGCCTGGGCATTTCTGTCGGCAAATTCAGACAGCATACTTTGGTCGTCCTGCCAGGTGAAATAAAAGGAAGTAAATGAAAAGAACAAGGCCATGCTAAGCAGAACAAGCAGGCTACCCAGGATTACCTTATTCTGTTTGGAAAGCCTGAAACCGGATGATTTTTTAGTGGATGCAGGGGTTGATTTTTGTTTTTTCTTTGCCATTCATTCACTGGATCTGGGGGCTAAATTACAAATTTACAAAGGAAGGCCCTTGTTCCTTCCACCTAAAATATTTTCGGCAGATAAATGATTAATCCAACAATGCTTGCGGCAACCGAGACCCACATTACCGCGCCGGCAGAGATATCCTTTATAAACCCTATCTTCTTGTCGAAATCAGGTTGTACGTAATCAGACAGCTTCTCGATGCCCGTGTTCACACCTTCCACACCCAGGACTAAACCTATGGCGATTATCTGCAGCATCCATTCGGTAGCCGATATGTCAAAGTAAAAACCCGCCACGGTTACAAGGAGCACAATGACCAACTGTATTTTGATGCTGCCTTCGGTGCGGATCAGCAGCAGGGCACCACGCAGGGCTACCCCCACGCTGCGGATCCTGTTCTTCAAGAAACTTTCCTTAGTCATTTTCCAGGGCTTGCATTGCAGCATT
The DNA here is from genome assembly GCA_964434565.1 of uncultured Flavobacteriaceae bacterium. GTDB lineage: Bacteria > Bacteroidota > Bacteroidia > Flavobacteriales > Flavobacteriaceae > Zeaxanthinibacter. Next base: position 23,547 of record CAYSVQ010000211.1, read on the forward strand.
ATAATTGGGTTCCATCCCTGTGTCTGCCACCTGCTGGGTGTAGCGTACCAGACCTTTTTCATCAAGAACAACAACCGATCTGGAAAGCAGCGTTCGCATAGGGCTGTCCGTAAATTCCACTTCGTATGACCTGCCGAAAGTACCGTCGCGGAAATCAGAGAGCATTATAACATTTTCAATACCCTCTGCCCCACAAAATCGCCTTTGGGCATACGGGAGGTCTTTGGAGATACAAAGAACCACGGTATTGTTCAGCCCGGCTGCTGCTTTATTGAACTCGCGTACGGAACTCGCACAGGTACTGCTGTCTATACTGGGGAAAATGTTCATAACAATTTTTTTTCCGAGAAAGTCAGACAGCCTGGCAGTGCCAAAATCCATTTTAGTAAGTTCAAAATCAGGAGCGTGTGAACCAATAGGAGGCAGGTTTCCGAGCGTTTGCATATCTTGCCCTTTTCCGGTTACGGTAGCCATGGCAGATGATTTTAAGGTTGGCGCGAAATTATAAAATAATTAGGGGATTAGAGTTAAAAACCTTTTAAAAAGGAAGCTTATTCCTGTTCTCCCTTAAGGTTGCTTCCCAATTGTTTTATTTTGATGCCGAGGGCGGCATACACCAGGGTGGTTATGGGGCTCAGCCAGTTAAAGATGGCAAAATAAATATATTCCCCTACACCTACGCCCAGCACACTGCTATGGTAAGCCCCGCAGGTGTTCCAGGGGATAAGTACCGATGTGACAGTGCCCGAATCCTCAAGCGTCCGACTCAGGTTTTCAGGTGCCAATCCCCGGTCTTTATAAGCTTTTGCAAACATCTTGCCAGGTACTACAATAGCCAGGTACTGGTCTGAAGCGGTAATGTTCAGCGCAAGGCAACTCCCCACCGTGCTTGCAAAAAGGCCAAAGGTACTTTGGGCCAGCCCCAGCAGGCTTTTGGTAATCCTGGCCAGCGCCCCTATCCCATCCATAATACCACCGAATACCATGGCGCATACGATCAGCCAGATGGTTCCCAGCATGCCCTCCATCCCATTAGCCTCAAAAAGGTCGTTAAGCGCCGGGTTATCCGTTGCAATGGAAGTTTCTACAGTTATGGCATTCATTATCCCCTTATAACCCGATTCGAAAGTTAGTTCGGATGCCCCTGTGAGCCCGGCTACTATCGCTGGTTGGAAGATCAGCGCGAATAATCCTCCGAGCAGCGTACCCGCCAGCAAGGCTACCAGGGGCGGGGTTTTTTTAAGAATCATGACAATAACGAGCAGAGGGACAATGAACAGCCAGCCATTTATATTAAAAGTAGCTCGGATAGAATCAAGGATTCCCTGCGTATCTGCCTGCCCGCTCGTATTTATGTTCAGGCCAATGATAACGAACGCTGTAAGTGTAATAAGGATGGTAGGGATGGTTGTGAGCGACATATAGCGGATGTGGGTAAATAACTCCCCGCCGGCCATGGCGGGGGCGAGATTGGTGGTATCGCTGAGGGGCGACATTTTATCTCCGAAATAGGCGCCCGATAAAACCGCCCCGGCGGTCATCCCCTGGGAGATATCAAGGGCATTTCCAATTCCTATAAGGGCGATCCCCACTGTTGCCGCGGTTGTCCAGCTACTGCCGGTAGCCACCGAAATGATAGCACAGATCACCACACATGCAGCCAGGAAGATAGTGGGATTCAGAATTTGCAGACCATAATAGATCATGGCGGGGATGATCCCGCTTATCAGCCAGGTGCCGGCAAGGGAACCCACCATAAGCAGGATCAGCAGCGCCCCGGTAGTTGATTTGACATTTTCTTCCACCTCTGCCAGCATCTGGCGGAAGGTAACCTTATTGCGGAACCCTACAATTGCCGCCACCGCACCGCCCATTAACAGGATGAACTGGTTTGAGCCCGAGATGGCATTGTCGCCGAAGACGAATACATTGTATGCCAGCATACCTATCAGGGCAATTACGGGAATGAGGGCCTCCCAGATGTTCAGTTCCACATTGTTGACGATATGTTCTTCTTCTCTGTGGCCGGAGGGCTGGTTTCTCGACATCTGGAATGGATTAGTTTGCGCGTAATATTACAACATTGGCCACGGTTCTGCAAAACTTTAGGGAATACCCAAGTTTGAGTAAATATTCCCCTACCGTCTTCGGCCCATTGGGCCTTTCATCCCCGGATATAAAAACGTATCGCATTATCTAAAGTCATGTTAAACTAAGCCGGGTTTCAAAATATGTTCACTACCTTTTTTGATACAAATTCAACTATATGGAACGAAATACCTTTCTCCGGGGCACCAGCCTTGGGTTGCTGGCAATCGCCTGGCCCCTCCGTTCACAACAGGCACCCAATGATGAAACCCTGGATAAGGCGCTGGTAAAACAATTCGTTGGCAGCTCCCATAAGGATATCGATAAGGTTATGGCCCTGCTTGCTGAATATCCAACCCTCCTTAATGCAGCTCACGATTGGGGACGCGGTGATTTTGAAACCGGATTGGGGGCTGCCAGCCATGTGGGATACAAGGAGCTTGTTCTTTTTCTCCTGGAAAAAGGTGCCCAGGCCAATATTTTTACCGCCTGCCTCTTTGGGGAAACAGCGATAGTAAAATCGATGATTTCGGCATTTCCCCCAAGCCTGCACTCCAAGGGACCCCATGGGTTTACCTTGTTACACCATGCCGAACAGGGTGGGGAAGCTGCCATGGAGGTAAGGGAATACCTGATGTCTCAGGGGGTTACCAAATCTTTGATTCCGCTTTACTGAGGGGTTTTACCGAACTAAATCTCATGGGGAGTATGAAAAAAACCTCCATAATTATCCTTGCCGCTGTTTTGGGGGAAATCACCCTGATCCTGCTTACCACCCTGGCACAGGAAGTACTATTCGATGGGATAGATTATTACGCATCATCCATGTCTGAGATTGTTTTTGGCGGGATGGCGACGTTTATGGCCGCTGTTTTGGCAGGGATGGTAGCGGCCGTGCCCGTTAAGGCCATGTCCCGGATACCACAGTTGATAATTTCGATTATTATTGTTCTGGAAACTACCTACCTTATGGCCTCTGGCAGCCTGAACGGACCTGGCTGGTTCGACCTGCTTGCTTCGGGATCTCTTATAATAGGAGTCTGGGCCGGGCACTATACCAGTAGGGTGTTTATCTATGGGGTATAAAACAACTTCAGGATGCCGTATTAAACTTGCCCAGGCCTAAAACATTCTTACTTTTGTATCTTTATCGGCTATCAGCCAGAGCGGGTACTATGCCCGAAACTTCAAATATCATAGATTATGAGTTCATACGATGTAGCCGTTATCGGCTCAGGACCGGGCGGCTATGTAGCAGCCATTCGTTGTGCCCAGTTAGGCATGAAAACCGCCATTATCGAAAAATACCCCAGCCTTGGGGGCACCTGCCTGAATGTAGGTTGTATCCCTTCCAAGGCATTGCTGGATTCGTCCCATCACTATGAAGAAGCGGTTACCCATTTTGAGGAGCACGGAATTGAAATCCCCGGGGAGGTAAAGGTGAATATTAAAAAAATGATCGACAGAAAACAGCGTGTTGTCGATCAAACAACAAAAGGGATACAGTTCCTGATGGATAAAAATAAGATCGACGTCTATGAAGGGGTGGGGAGTTTCCGGGATGCCACTCATATTGAAATTGAGGGAAAAAATGGGAAAAAGGAAAGCATCGAAGCAAAAAATACAATAATCGCCACAGGGTCCAAACCTGCAACCCTGCCGTTTATAACACTCGACAAGGAGCGGGTTATTACTTCTACTGAAGCCCTGAAACTTCAGGAGATCCCGAAACATATGATAATTATAGGGGGCGGGGTAATCGGCCTCGAACTCGGACAGGTATACAAACGTCTGGGCGCGGAGATCACCGTAATCGAGTTCATGGACCGGATTATCCCTACGATGGATGCCGGCCTGTCTAAAGAATTAATGAAGGTGATGAAGAAGCAGAAGGTAAAATTCCATCTCTCGCATAAGGTAACTTCCGTTGGCCGTAAAGGCGATGAGATCCTTGTAAAGGCAGAAGACCCCAAAGGGAAGGAAGTGGAATTCCGGGGCGACTATTGCCTGGTTTCCGTAGGCAGAAGGCCGTATACAGATGGACTGAAGGCCGAAGCTGCCGGAGTAAAGATCGATAAATCGGGACGGATCGAGGTGAATGAGCACTTACAGACCAACATTAAAAACATCTATGCCATTGGCGATGTAATCCGGGGGGCAATGTTGGCCCATAAGGCAGAAGAGGAGGGAACCTTTGTCGCAGAGGTGCTTGCAGGGCAGAAACCACACATTAATTACAACCTGATCCCCGGGGTTGTCTATACCTGGCCGGAAGTAGCTGCGGTTGGCAAAACCGAAGAACAATTAACGGAAGAAGGTGTAAAATTCAAGGTGGGCCAGTTCCCTATGCGGGCGCTGGGGAGGTCGAGGGCAAGTATGGATACCGATGGGTTTGTGAAGATCCTCGCAGACGAAAAGACTGATGAGGTCCTCGGGGTACATATGATCGGAGCCCGCTGTGCAGACCTCATAGCCGAAGCTGTTGCGGCCATGGAATTCCGGGCTTCGGCAGAAGATATTGCACGGATGAGCCATGCGCATCCAACCTATGCGGAAGCGGTAAAGGAAGCCGCACTTGCGGCAACCGCGAACCGTTCCCTCCACGTTTAGTGATCAAAGTTCAAGGTTCGGGGTTCAAAGAAGTTCAAAGTCAGTGCCCGCGAATTAACTTCCTGCTACGTCACGTATTCTTCTGCAAACCTGCAAGTTGTCTACTGATGGGGCATCGTAACCCCTCCCCACTTCAAATTAATCTTTTCGGCTGCAATAATCAAGCAGGGGCTTTGGTACAAGGTTCAATGTTCAAGGTCGGTTCAAGGTTCGGGGTTCAAAGAAGTTCAAAGTCAGTGCCCGCGAATTAACTTCCTGCTCCGTCACGTATTCTTCTGCAAACCTGCAGGCTGTCTACTGATGGGGCATTGTAACCCCTCCCCACTTCAAATTAATCTTTTTGGCTGTAATAAACAAGCAGGGGCGTTGGTCCAATGTTCAAAGTTCAAGGTTAATGAAAGTGAAATGAAAACCCGGGATTACCTGGATTTAACAAATCCAAAGATCCTCAGCAAACGCTCGGTGGTCAGCCTTAGCAGCCGCTGGGAATAGTTTAGCCAGGGTTCTGCAGACAGCCTTGCCTGTCTGATAGTATTGAAAATCCATTCTTTGATATCAGCTTCCCGGCTATCATACCTTAGGGCGGCATAAGAGCAGAGTATCATGAAGGCTATGGCCCCCGGAACAGCTATGGCCGGTGAGAGCGAGTGGTGCAGGTAATAATACAAGCCAAGGCCGGTAAGGCTACCGTAAAGGACCACGAAATGGATGACGTAAATAGCAAGGGTATTCTGCCCGAGCCTTAACATGGTGGTATTTTTCAGGAAATTCCTCAGGATCATGAAAATCGCAAAAACCACCATTACATTACCCAACCGCATAAACAGGTAATTATTGGTAAACACATCTACGAAAATCCCAATCCCTGAAAGTTGTGCCAGGCCTGAGAAAACAGGGGAGGAATACGAAAGCGCGGTTCCGGCAAGGAGGGAAGTGCCAATTGCTGCCGGGTACAGGTAACGGGCATCTTTGAAGCGGTTGAAAGCGACCGCCAAAAAAGCACCGAACGCAGAATACCCAAACCAGGGGATGATTGTAAACACTGAACCGTTAACCTTGGAAAAGTAGTTCTCAATGGCATTTGGCAGAAATGGATAAGACCATTGCTTATAAGCCGGTTCGAGCATAAACAGTACCACGGTAGAGCCCAGAAGGAGTGTCGGGAACATCCATTTTCCCTTGTTGACTGTAAGGAGGTACATCCCGATAATCCCAATAATCGATAAGCCAATACACTGCAAAACATCTACCAGATAGGTAGACGCATAGATCTCACCCTGCAACAGCCCAAACAGGTTTGAACGCAGCAAATAGCCGATGAAGACCAGTTGTAACCCCCGCTTCAGTCCCTTGTTCACCCTGGGGTTATCTAGTCCCAACTGCGGCACACGAATTAAAAGGTAGGTAAAAATAAAGCCCGAGACAGTAAAGAATACAGGGGCGGTTATCCCGCGGAAATACTCCCAAACCAGGTATACAATATTCGAACGATCCCTGAAAACCGGGTCGAGCAGGCCATCAACGAAATGCCCCTGCAACATCATCAGGATGGCCCATGCCCGCATGGCGTCAATAAAATATAGCCTTTTTGTGTTCTGTTCCATAAATATCTATCCTATATACTTGTAAAACAGTGTATTTGGATCTTTCGGTGTGCAAAATTATACAAAATAGTCGCAATTCAGTACTAATTGGGGTATTTTCGCTTTCAGCACAATTTCTTATATGAAAGCTATGGCGGTATTTTTAGCATTTGCAGGTAGTAATTCCTCTACTTCGATTAACTATTCTCTAATTAAATACACGGTTTCCCTGATTAAGGATCATGAAATACAGCTGCGAAATATGGCCAATATGCCCTTCCCGCTTTACAGTATGGATGTGGAACGGGAGCATGGCTTTTCCAACGCCCTGATTGAAATCAAGGAAGAAATGCAGGCTGCCGATGGCATCATCATTTCTGTAAATGAACACAATGGAAACCCTTCGGCCTATACCAAGAACCTGCTTGACTGGCTTTCCCGCCTGGAATTGAAATTTCTGGAGGGTGCGAAAATTCTCCTGATGTCGACCTCCACGGGGAAAGGGGGTGGATCCAGATCAATGCAGGTCGTGGAAAACCTCCTGCCCCGCTTCGGGGCCAGTATACTGGAAACCTTTTCCCTGCCATCATTCGGACGGAACTTCTCTGAAGAGGAGGGAATAACGGATGCAATCCTCTCGGCAAAGCACAGTGAGGCATTAAAAAGCTTCTTATCTAACTTCTGAACCCTTGCGCCTTAGTGTTTCCTATGCCATAGACGATCTGGCCGGATTTAAATCGGGCTTGCTTCAATGGGGGCAAGGCTTCCGGGAAATTACCTGGCTCGACAGCAATGGGCACAGGGATGCTTACTCTTCTTTCGAAGCCTTACTTGCCGTAGAAGCCATAAGTTCTGTTTCACAGGGCTACGAAGGGGCATTTAATTCTTTAAAGGCTTTTCGCAGGGAAGAGGCCGACTGGTTGTTCGGATATCTTTCCTATGACCTGAAGAACGATGTTGAAGCCCTGGAATCCAATAATTATGACGGGGCGGGATTCCCTGAACTATGTTTTTTCCGGCCAAGACGGATTATCAGGATTCGTGGGAAGGTTGCCGAATTTCTATATCTCGAAGCTGATACCGGGTTGATTAATACTGATTATAAGGCGATCATCAACCTGGCCGCCAGCCCTTCACAAATACCTCCGCATCCTTCAGGCGCGCAGAAAATTCATCTGAGGGTATTTAAGGACGATTATATTGCCAGGGTCCATGCCTTGCAACGGCATATCCTCCGCGGTGATATTTACGAAGTCAACTTTTGCCAGGAATTTTTTTCCAACGATACCGGTATCCATCCTCTGAAAACCTTTAACAGCCTGAACGAACGTTCACGTGCGCCTTTTTCGGCCTATTTCAGGCAAGACCATTTATACCTTCTATCTTCCTCACCGGAAAGGTTTCTGAAAAAATCCGGCAACACTGTCATTTCACAGCCAATGAAAGGTACCGCTGCCCGTTCGGATAATCCGCAAGAAGACGCTGCCCTGAAAAAAAAGCTGCAGGCAGATCCCAAGGAAAGGGCTGAAAATATCATGATTGTTGACCTTGTACGAAACGACCTTTCCCGTCATGCCCTCCGCGGCAGTGTAGTGGTTAAAGAACTTTGTAAAGTGTACACTTTCAGTCAGGTACACCAGATGATCTCCACTATTAGTGCAAATGTTGAGGCGGCAACCCCGGTAATTGAAATTATCAGGGATGCTTTTCCCATGGGTAGCATGACAGGTGCCCCCAAGGTTTCGGCCATGAAACTTATAGAAGAATTTGAAGCCAGCAAACGCGGTTTATATAGCGGGGCATTGGGTTATTTTGATCCTGAAGGAGGTTTTGATTTCAGCGTGGTGATCCGGAGCATCCTTTATAATGAAAGAAAGAAGTACGTATCTTTCAGCGTAGGCAGCGCTATAACTGCGGGTTCCGTCCCAACTTCGGAATACCAGGAGTGCCTGCTCAAAGCCAAAGCCATGAGGGATGTACTGGAAAGCGGGTAGGAAGGAGGTTCTTTATTCCTGATTCTGTTTATCCTGTCTCCTTAGATTTAAATTAACATAATCTGGAACTATGACAAGGGAGTTTACCCTGGATTCATATGGGGTATCTATTTACGGGGCGTTCGTTGCTCCCAGGGAACCAAAGGCAGCTGTGATCCTGGTACACGGTTTCGGAGAACATTCCG
>CAYSVQ010000212.1:0-3645 GCA_964434565.1 uncultured Flavobacteriaceae bacterium
ACGGGTTTCGGGGATCTTCTTTAACCTGAATTCGGCGGAAACCAATAAGGAAATCCAGCAAATAGCTCAGGAAATATCACCCCTGCTTTCCGAATTCAGTAATGATATCATGCTCAACCAGGACCTATTTCAAAGGGTAAAGGCCGTAAACGATCAAAAGGAACGCCTTTCCCTGAATGAGGAGCAAAAAACCCTCCTCGATCGCAAATACAAAAGCTTTAGCAGGAACGGGGCCAACCTGCCCGATGATAAAAAGAAGCGACTGCGGGAAATAGATGCAGCCCTCGCAAAGCTTAAGCTCACATTTGGCGAAAACGTACTCGCCGAAACCAACCGTTTCGAAATGCACCTTACAGACGAGAACGACCTTGAGGGTCTTCCGGAAAGCGAAAAGGATGCCGCACGGCAATTGGCAGTTTCCCGTGGCAAATCAGGCTGGCTAATAACCCTGGATTACCCAAGCTATATCCCTTTTATGAAATATGCAAAAAATAGGGAGCTTCGCAAACAACTGTCGGTTGCCTTCGGTAGCAAGGGGTTTCATGCAGACGAACTTGACAACCGTGATAATGTACTGCAGATTACAAAATTCCGGCATGAGCGGGCCGTGTTGCTTGGTTATGAATCCCATGCCAGTTATGTGCTGGAAGAACGGATGGCAGAACAGCCCGCCAAAGTCTATGAATTCCTGAACGAACTCCTGGAAAAGGCAAAACCGGCCGCTGAAAGTGAATTCAGGGAACTGCAGAACTTTGCCAGGGAACTCGACGGGATCAGCCAGCTCGAAAAGTGGGACGGGACTTATTACTCAGAAAAGCTGAAACAAAAACTATTCAATCTCGACGATGAAGTATTAAAACCTTATTTTAAGCTGGACCAGGTGGTTGACGGCGTTTTTAAGGTAGCCGAAAAACTCTTTGGCCTGCGTTTCATGGAGGTGGAGGATGTGGAGAAGTACCATGAGGAAGTAAAGACGTTTAAAGTATATGATGCGGCCGGGAATTTTGTATCCCTCTTTTATGCCGATTTTCATCCGCGAACCGGTAAAAGGGACGGCGCCTGGATGACTTCCTACCGGTCTCAGTATCGCCTGGGGCAGGAAGAGATAAGGCCCCATATTTCCAATGTATGTAATTTTACAAGGCCATCCGGCGAAAAACCTGCCCTTCTTACATTTAATGAGGTTACCACCCTTTTCCATGAATTCGGGCATGCCCTGCACGGGATGCTGGCCAACACCACCTACCCCAGCCTTTCGGGCACTTCGGTTTATTGGGATTTCGTGGAATTGCCCAGTCAGATTATGGAAAACTGGTGTTATGAAAAAGAAGCCCTGGAATTATTTGCATTTCATTACAAAACAGGGGAACTGATTCCTATGGAGCTCGTAGGGCGGATACGGGAATCCGCGTCTTTCCAGGAGGGGATGGCCACCATGAGACAACTGAGTTTTGGGTTTCTCGATATGTCGTGGCATGCTGCGGATCCCGGGGAGGTAAAAGATGTTAAGGCTCATGAACTCAAAGCGTTTGAAGGCACCCAATTGTATCCCGACCATCCCGATACCTGCATGAGCACCTCTTTTTCGCATATATTCCAGGGTGGTTACTCCTCAGGTTATTACAGCTATAAATGGGCCGAGGTTTTGGATGCCGATGCCTTTGCGTACTTCAGCGAACAAGGTATTTTTAACCGGGAGATAGCCGACAAGTTCAGGGAACACATCCTTTCAAAAGGTGGCACGGAAAATCCTATGGTCCTCTATGAGCGCTTCAGGGGAAGATCGCCTAAAATTGAGCCCCTGCTGGAACGTGCGGGCTTAATCAGGAAAGTAGGTTAGGTTTTACTGCCGGCCCGTGCTCCAGGCGTCATAACCCCCAAGCAGGTTAACAACATTATACCCAAGGGAATCAAGTACCTCTGCGGCCCGGGCACTTCTACCACCCTTCTTGCAATATACGTACAGGGTTTTCTCTTTGGGCAGGCTGTTTGCCACACTTACAAAATCTTTCATGAACAGGTTCATATTACGTGCGTTTTCCAGATGCCCTGCATTAAACTCCTCAGGGGTACGGACGTCTACAAGGATCCCATTTTTAAGATCTATTTGGGATACTTCGCTGATAGGTTCGGATCGGATTTGCGAACAACCTGCAATGGCCATGAATAAAAGCAGGAAAAAGCAGAGGGACTTTAAGGGATTCTCATTCATGCCTGAAATGTACAAAATTTTGTAAAAATCAGTTATTTTTGATCCAATGGAGAAAAGTGTGGCAGTTAACGGTTTACAGCCCGACACATGGGTGGATCTGTATGCGGACTATTTGTATAATTATGCCATAGCACGGGTTAGTGAATCTGAAGTGGCCAAAGACCTCGTGCAGGAGACTTTTTTCGCTGGCCTTAAGTCGGCGGGGAATTACAAAGGAGACGCCTCTGAACGCACCTGGCTAATTGCAATACTTAAACGCAAAGTAATAGACCATTACAGGAAAATAAATTCCATTAAAGGTCAGGCCGAGGTGCGAATGCAGTACCACCCCGGTAGCGATTCTGAAGGTGACTGGCTGGAGGAACAGGTTGCAGACCCTTACAGCAGCCTGGAAACAAACCGCCTGGAAAACGAAGAATTGGGTCTTGCGATTCAGGAATGCATTTCGAAACTACCCAATAAGCAGTCGAAAGTATTCGTTATGAAAACTATCCAGGGCATTGGAACTGCTGAAATTTGTAATGAACTGGGCATTAATCCGTCTAATCTCTGGGTAATGATACACCGGGCTCGTACCTCTCTAATGGGCTGCCTTAATGAAAACTGGTTTAAGTGATGATATCTTGCGAAGAAGCAGCATTAATCTGCAACAAAACACAGTACAGGGAGTCAAGCCTGATTGACAGACTGAAACTCCGGCTTCATATCTTTATCTGCAAAGCATGTAAGGTATACGTTAAAAAAAATACCCGGTTGAGCACCCTCTGCCAGAAAGCTACGCTACATGCCCTTACGGAATCAGAAAAGGAGGATATCCGTAACCGGCTCGAAAAATTTCAGAAGTAAAAGGCATCTAAGGCCACAAGAACAGCCAGCCACAGCATTGGGACCAATTCTACCCAGAAAGATGCGAAGTAGGGCCCTTGTTCTTTTCGGGTAACCCACATCACAATAAGCAACATAATTAACAGCCCTGCTTTCGACAGCACTTCAATCAGGGTATAGGTATCCTTCAGAAAGGTAAGCAGGAAGAATGCCAGGCTGGCTACAGCACCTCCGATTCTGGTAGTACGGGCACCGAATCGCTGCGGAATGGTCTTCAGGCTCGGCATATCTGTATGCATATCCCTTATTTCGAAAGGGAGCATCAGTACCAGTACGAGGATAAGCCTTTGCAGGGCTTCGATATGAACATCCCAGGGAAGTGCAGCTTCAACTGCCATGTAAGGAAGGATCACCGTTGTGCCGCCCCACACAAAACCTACCATCAGGATTTTAAGAATCCCCAGGTTCCTGAGGTTCCGGGCCTGCGGAAGTACTGGAAGGGCATACATCACAACCAATAGAGCCAGGAAACCCAGTACTGCCCATGCCCGGTAATTAAGGCCCTGGGAATAATAAGCTGCAATTCCGACAGCCACAAAACTGAATAC
>CAYSVQ010000213.1:0-1574 GCA_964434565.1 uncultured Flavobacteriaceae bacterium
TTTTGCATAGTTTCCTGTAATGCCTTTACAGCTTCCGGTCCTTTTACGGTTTGTTTTAACTGCTCTTCTACCCAGCCATAATGCCCGGGATGCCGCAAAGTTTTATAATCAAGACTGCATACTTTTCCTGTCAAGGCATCCGGAAGATCTGCCGCACCACCTGAGGTTAGATCCTCTTCATAAGCTATTCCATCAATGATGATTCGATTCCGTTCCGATAAAGGGGGCAGGCTGGTCTTTTTGTAATCCCGGAGTACCAGGGCCTTGTTTAAATATTCCGTAGCTACCCCAACCGGGCTCCAGGTGAAGCCATAATAATGGGGCGAAACAGCATTAATAGTTAGTGCCCCCACTTTAAATTCCAGCTTGTCAACCTTCTCTACACCAAAATCTTTGCAGAAATCATTAAAAAGGCCCATCGCCAGGATATTGATGTATCCCGGAGCGAGTCCGCTTTGGAGGACAAATCCGGAGTCGGCATCCCGGGCTAGTTCCATGATCTGTTCGGTTTCTGCAACATATTCGGTTAGGTTGACGTAGTGCAACTTGAAGTCCTTGGCCAGTTTCGCAATCCTGGGGGCCAGGCTTCCCGGTAAACAGTCGAGGATGATATCGGCTCTTTGCAAAATGCCTTTCATTTCATCAGTTACCTCATCGCCCGGAAGATGAAAGGCCTCTATTTCACAATTTTTTGTGGTGCCCTCTTTAACCCATTTGACTAATTCCTGAGCCTTAGAGAGGGTGCGGTTTCCTATATAAATGGAGGGAGTGACTCCGCTCCATTCAGCCAGAAGCAAGGCGGCGGCTTCAGCAATCCCACCGGCCCCGGCAATTATAATCTTGTGATGCTTTTTCATTTGCTTACCATTTTTATCCCGACTTGGGGCATTTAACACAGGCTTATAATTATGTCCCTCCCGATTTTATCGGGATGTTGCCATTTTTGGGTCCAGCAGCATGCTGGTTTCACAGTCTTAATTTACGGAATTTTGGAATTCAAGTCGGTCTTCTATTAACATATTATATATTGATCCCCTGAATTCCGACCTAAATAATATTATATTCATCTAATGATTCTGAAACCTGAAACCCTCGAAGCTCTGATCTCCTTCCGGAAGCTACTTCATGCACATCCTGAAGTTTCGGGTAACGAAAACAACACCGCGGAAAGGGTAGCAGCCTACCTACAGGCACTAAATCCAACCAGGATCCAATGTGGCCTGGATTGCCACGGACTTATAGCTGTTTTCGACAGTGGGAATTCGGGGGAAACCATAGTATTCAGGGCCGAACTGGATGCCTTGCTGATTACAGAGACCAACGATTTTGAACATAGATCCCGGGCGGAGGGAATTTCCCATAAATGTGGTCATGATGGACACACCACAATTCTGCTGGGACTTGCGCATTGTCTTGTGGAACATCCGCCTGAAAAAGGGAAAGTAGTACTATTGTTTCAACCCTCAGAAGAAACAGGAGAAGGTGCAGCCGCTGTGCTAAAAGAAAGTTTTTTTCAGGACCTGAAGCCTGATCTTATTTTCGGACTTCATAATTTGCCAGGTTTTCCTATGCAT